>CAZKNE010000168.1:0-5375 GCA_964554005.1 uncultured bacterium
CCGAGATGTCCGACGGGATGCAGGGCTGGCTCACGTGGTTCACGCTGGAGATCAAGCGCACCCAGGCCAAGTGCATCAACGCCTCGGAGGCGGGCATCCTGACGGACGGCGTGGAGATCATGCCGCTTGATGAGGCGATAATGAGGCACTGCACCGAACCCGTTGATGTTACCAAGAGCATTGCACCGAACCTCGGCAAAAGGGGGAAACAGGAGCTTAAGACCGTCGCCAAAAAACTCGCCTCAATTGGGCGGGAGCTCGAGAAAGTGCTCGCTCAGGCCGAGTCGCTCGCCCAGGACGGGGCTGCCGGCGAACTGGAGCTTAAGCGCCTTCTTGGGCTGCGCGTCGAGGGCCAGGTCTGTGAACCGGTAGCACCGCTCATCGACTGGCACAAGCAGCGTAATCGCAGCAAGGCGGGCGATGATAGGGTCAAGGGCGAGGCGCAGGCAATGGCTTTTGCCTGCCGGTTCGCTATCGAGCACCTGAAGCAATCCGAGGCTCTGCTCAGCGTTTGAGGCCCTGCCTTGACCCACAGATTACGCAGATTGCAGTCGGAAGGCGGCCGCTGGACCAGGCCCCACGAACGGTGAGGCGAGCACATTTTATGGGGACCAAGGCAAGACCCGACATTACTGACAATCTAGGGTCAACCCCCACGTGCTTGCTTGACTTGACAGTTCAGTGCGCTTGATCCTAGATAGATGCTTCTTATAAGATGCGATCATTCATTTACGGAGGCGGGTCATGGAGCGCGACGAGGCACTTAAACTTGTTAAACAGAGCGTCAAGAACAAGAATCTCGTGAAGCACATGCTGGCGACCGAGGCGGTAATGGGGGCGTTGGCTGAGCGATTTGGCGAGGACGTGAAGAGTTGGGGCCTTGCGGGCCTTCTCCACGACATCGATTATGACGAGACGGCCAATGATTTTGCTAGGCACGGCTTTATGTCGGCGGAGATTCTTGAAGAGAAAGGCATTGACGATGCGATTCTTCATGCGATCAAGGCGCATCCGGGGCACATTCCAGCCGAGACGAGGATGGACAAGGCGCTTTACGCAGCGGACCCACTGACAGGGCTGATCGTTGCGGCAGCGTTGATACATCCGGACAAGAAGCTCGGTTCAATCGACGGGCAGTTTGTTCTGAATCGGTTCAAGGAGAAGCAATTCGCGAGGGGAGCCAATCGGGAGCAGATTAAAACCTGCGATCGGCTCGGCATGACGCTCGATGAGTTTGTCACGGTCGCTTTGGCGGCGATGCAGGGCATAAGCAACGAGCTGGGCTTGTAGCCTGGGCCTGCTTGTTCTCCGAGATGGCCGGCTGGCTAAAGCTAGCGAGTTATAGCTGCATTCGCCGTCAACTGTGAACGAACCCACAATCTAGCATCCAGGAACGCATAATAGTCTTGACACTAGCAGGTATGCTTCTTAGATTTTCCTCACGGTGAATAATGATGTGCCGAGATAGCTCAGTCGGTAGAGCGAAGGACTGAAAATCCTTAGGTCCGCAGTTCAATTCTGCGTCTCGGCATTTTCTTCTTTTTGTGCTTCAATGGTCTGGTCACTGGGGTTTTTCTGTTAAGCTAATTGCGGGGTGGGTTATGTCAGAAGTAGAAGATGTCTATGCACGAGAGATACTCGATTCACGGGGGAATCCGACGCTGGAGGCGCTGGTTCTGCTAGAGAGTGGGGCCGTAGGCACTGCCGCCGTTCCATCAGGAGCATCTTGCGGGACACGCGAGGCGCTTGAGCTTCGCGACGGCGATCAGAGCAGGTTTAACGGCAAGGGTGTTCTGAAGGCGGTTGGCGCGGTGAATGAGACTATTGCGGCGGAGATATGTGGTCTCGACGCTCTGAATCAAGCTGCGATTGATGGTGTTATGATCGAGCTGGACGGGACCGAGAACAAGAGCCGTCTGGGCGCCAACGCAATACTCGGCGTTTCGCTGGCGGTTGCGAAAGCTACGGCGCAAGAGTTGGAGCTTCCCCTTTACAGATACATCGGTGGCGTCAATGCAAAGGTTCTGCCAGTTCCGCAGGTCAATATCATGAACGGTGGGGTTCATGCCGATAACCCACTCGATATTCAGGAGTTTATGATAGTGCCTGTCGGCGCCCCTACTTTTGCCGCAGCGATTCGGATGTGTTCCGAGGTGTTTCACACGTTGAAAGGCATCCTGAAAGCGAAAGGCTACGCGACGTCGGTTGGAGATGAGGGCGGCTTCGCTCCTAACATCGGTTCTGCGGACGAGGCGCTTGGTCTGATGGTTGATGCGATCGAGAAGGCGGGCTACAAGCCGGGCGATGACGTATCGCTGGCGGTGGACTCGGCTGCGAGCGAGTTTTACAAGGACGGCAAGTATATTCTCTCTGGAGAGAGCAGATCACTTTCTGCGGACGAGATGGTCAAGTTTTATCAGGGTCTCGTGGAGAAGTATCCGATCGTCTCGATCGAGGACGGCATGGCGGAACGGGATGAGGCCGGCTGGAAGGCCATGACCGAGGCGATGGGCGATAGGATACAGATAGTCGGCGACGATCTATTTGTTACGAACACGAAGCTCATAGCGGCGGGGATTGAGAATGGTCTGGCCAACTCTGTGCTCATCAAGCTCAACCAGATCGGGACCTTGACCGAGACATTGGACGCCATTGAGATGGCGAAGCGGGCGTCGTGGACGACGGTCATCTCGCACCGTTCAGGCGAGACAGTGGACACAACGATCGCGGACCTGGCTGTGGCGTGCAATACAGGGCAGATAAAGACTGGGTCTGTGTGCCGGGCGGAGCGCGTGGCGAAGTATAACCGGCTGCTCGAGATTGAGGAGGAGCTCGACTTCTTGGCCGAGTATCCGGGGAAAGCGGCGTTCGGGAGGTAGTTGGGCCCAAGGGTGAAGTTCGGGGCCTAAGGCCTGAGTTAGAGGCAGAGTGCGTGGGAACTGCTGTGCCTAAGCGACTGACCAGATGTGGATTCGAGGATGACCAGAGAAAAGCGTGAGAACGTGGTGATACTCGGCGGCGGCAGTTGGGGCACTGCTCTTGCGCGCCTTCTGGCAACTAACGGGCACAACGTTGCGCTTTGGGTGTTTGAGCCGGAGCTCGCGGACCAGATGCGCGCGACGAGGGTGAACCGGGTCTTTCTGCCACAGACAGTTCTTCCCGACTCGCTTCTGGTTACAAACGACATGAATGAGGCCCTGGCCGGGAGAGAGGCCATCATCTCGATGGGCCCATCTGCGTTCGCAAGGCCGGTCTGCTCGCAAGCTGCTCCGCTTATCTCAGGCGACGTGGTGGTCTTGAACGCTGCTAAGGGTCTTGAGCCGCAGACACTCAAGCGGATGTCGCAGGTGTTGGAGGAGGTTTTTCCTAATGTGGGCGCTGCGGGGATAGCGACTCTCTCAGGGCCGACATTTGCCAAAGAGGTGGCCAAGATGCGGCCCACAGCAGCGGTGATCGCCTCGAAGAGCCTCGAGACGGCGAGGCGGTTCCAAAGGATGCTTTCGTGTTCCTATTTTAGGCTTTACACCAACAGCGACGTGGTCGGAGTTGAGTTCGGAGGGGCGCTTAAGAATATCGTCGCGATAGCGTCGGGCATCGTGGAGGGCCTCGGCCTCGGGCCGAACACCCAGGCTGCTCTAATAACGCGGGGGCTTTCTGAGATGACTAGGTTGGGGGCGGCGAACGGGGCGAAGCCAGCTACTTTCCAGGGACTGTCTGGGATTGGCGATCTGGTCTTGACTTGCACGAGCAGACTCAGCCGCAACTTCAGTGTCGGGCTCGAACTCGCCCGGGGCAAGCGCCTGAAGCAGATTCTCGACGGCATGAGCATGGTTGCAGAGGGAGTGGGCACGAGCAAGTCGGCGCTTCAGCTGTCGAATATGTGCAACGTGGAGATGCCCATCACCGAGCAGATGTGTGAGGTCATGTTCGAGGACAAGCCGCCGGACGAGGCGGTCAGGGAGCTTATGGCTCGTCCCCTCAGGGATGAGATGAGCTGGTAGCGCTGGGGCCGAATCCCCCGGCGCGCAAGCCCTAATCGCATTAACATCGACCGGCGTGTTGTAGTTGTAGGCGAATCCCCCGGAGGGCGAGCCCTATGCCCATCCCCACTGCTGTAAAGAGCTTTGCGACGCAGCGGCGGCTGTGGCAACATGGGAGCTCAAGGAATCTTGATTGTGGTTGGAGTAACGATCGGCGGCCGCGCCTTCGGCTGCTGTCATTTTGACTGGAGAGTGGCCTATGGAGCTAGGGCTTAAGGGCAAGGTAGTTGTGGTCTGCGGCGCAAGCGGCGGCCTGGGCAGGGCGACTGCTGGGGCATTCGCCCAGGAAGGCTCGAAGGTGGTGATTGCATCGCGCAACGAGGCGGCCTTGAAGCAGGCGGCAGCAGAGATCATCGGAAGCACATCGGAGAACATGGTCGAGGTGCCCATTGTGGTGCCTGTGGTGGCCGATCTCTCGACGAGTGAGGGCATCGACAGGTTGATTGATGCCGCATTGGAGCAGTTCGGGGCAGTTCACGTCCTCTTCACCAACACCGGCGGCCCGCCCGCAGGGACATTTTCGGAGTTCGCGGATGACGACTGGCAGCGTGCCTTTGAGCAGCTATTGCTCTTCGTAGTCCGAATCATCCGCAGGGTCCTGCCGATCATGAAGAGGCAGAGCTTCGGCCGAATTATCAATAACACCTCGATAGCGGTTAAGGAGCCAATAGCAGAGCTCGTGCTGTCCAACGTCTTCCGAAGCGGCGTCGTGAGTCTCGCCAAGACGCTCTCGCGCGAACTTGCTCAACACAATATTCTCATAAACAATCTCTGCCCGGGCTATCACGCTACAAAGCGCGTCGAGCAGCTCGTCGCCTCGAATGCTAGGAGGCTCGGGAAATCCGAGCAGGATGTGCTGGACGGGATCGCCTCGACCATACCTGTTGGTCGGCTCGGACGGCCAGAGGAACTCGCGGCGGCGGTTGTGTTCCTTGCGTCGGATGCGGCGAGCAACATCACTGGCGCTACGATACAGGTTGATGGCGGCGCGATGCGGGGCCTCTTCTAGCGCCACAGGTCTTGTCCGCAGACTGCGCCAGAAACCGCCACCGGTTGAAGCTCCGAACAACCCTCGAGAACACTGCTGCGGAACTGCTGTTTCTGAGTTGGGTGGCTTGACAGATCGAGAGCCTGAGCATTATGTTTGTGGCGACGGGCCTATAGCTCAGTTTGGTTAGAGCGCGCGCCTGATAAGTGCGAGGTCCCTGGTTCGAGCCCAGGTAGGCCCACTTAAGAGTCTTATCGCCTCGTCCGAGTTTATTTATTAAGAGGTGTTTTGGTGGGGGTGTAGCTCAGTTGGGAGAGCACCTGCTTTGCACGCAGGGGGTCAGCGGT
>CAZKNE010000169.1:0-4223 GCA_964554005.1 uncultured bacterium
GAAGTAAGGCCTGACACAATGCCTCTGCATATCATGCGGTTCAAGACCTTTCTGAGTGGCTGGCCGGTCGCCTCCAATTTCTCAAATAAGGCGGTTTCTTCAGGTCTGCTCAGATGCCATCGACACCCCGTCAGTGCGGTCTGAGGGATTCGGTAACCGAGCTCCCTGACGATGTCCTCTACTCCACGAGTGTTGGCCTCAATGCTAGCGAATTGCTCCATCTCGGGCGGTGGGCAGTAGATGACAGGCGTATTGTCTGCTCGTTTTGTTGTGAGAAGCACCATTGTGCGGACTGTGGCACCGCGAAAAACAGGCAGTCCGGCAAGGTCGGCGATGGTGTTTATCGTGACGCTGCCGGTAAGGAACTTGCGTACCGTTGCCCCATAGTTCGATCGCAGAAACTTGTTTGACACAATCATGCCGAATCGTCCCCCAACTCGAAGCAGGTCATGTTCACGTTCAATGAAGTAGGAATAGATGTCGCTGCGCTCGGAGTGGACTGAATAGCGCTGCCGTAGGTATTCCTTTAATTCCTTAAAGGCCTCCATACGGATATACGGGGGGTTGCCGATGACGGCGTCGAAGCCACCGCGCTGCATAATCTCGGGGAACTCATTGTGCCAGTCGAAGGCGTTGATGCGATAGACTTCCTCCTGGTCGAACACGGACATCTGCTTGCCCTCGTAGAAGTCGGGACCGATGAGGCTGTTGCCGCACTTGATGTTGCTTGAGAGGTCGGGCAGCGCACGTTCGTTAAAAATGGCCAGCTGCTGCTTGATGCCCTCGGCGGTCTGACCCTCCAGGACCTTCAGGAGCAGCGAGAGCTTGGTGACCTCGACGGCCTGCTGGTCGATGTCAACGCCGAAGACGTTGTTCAGGAGAATCTCCTTGCGCCTCGCCGTTGTCAGCCGCCAATCGTTGTGGGCTGCCTGATAGACGGCAGGCTTTCTGCCGCGTGCGTGCTTTTCGGGGTCATGGTCGAGATACCACTTCAGATGCCAGTCGAGCAGGAACTGATACGCGCCCAGCAGGAAAGAGCCTGAGCCGCACGCGGGGTCGAGAATCCGGAGCTTGGCGACTTTCCCGGGAGTGCTCTTTTGGCAGAGCTTGCCGACCGTGTTCTTGACGATATAATCCACGATGTAGGTGGGCGTGTAATAGACGCCGCCGGCCTTTCGGACCTCGGGCTTTTCTTCGACCCTCGCCTGATGGCCCTTTGTGAGGCGGATGACCTTGCCCAGGAACTGCTCGTATATCTGGCCGAGAATGTCGGCGGGCAGGACGGAGAACTCGTAGGGGCTGTCGGGGTAATAGAGGCGCTTGATGATGTCCTTGAGCACCTTGTCGTCTATGCGCAGGTCCAGCGTCCAGCCGTCGTGGTCCTCCCGGCCTCTCTCACGCTGGAAATGAAACAGCCCTGAGTTGTAGCGCTCGTCCGCCCGATGGAACAGCTCCGCCAGCCGCTTGTAGGTGTGCGGCCCGTTGAGAAGTGCCTGGAGCCGACCATAGTTCTCGATGGCCCGGTCCTCGCATATACGCAAGAAAATCATGCGATCAACGGTTCGCTGGACGGCGTGGTTCAGCTCCCGCACGCCGAGGCCCTTGTTGCGGAGGGCGATGTTTCTGGCCAGCACGTCCCGCCACGATTCGATCTCCGCCAGGAACGAGGCGTCAACCTCGGCCGTGCCTCGTTTGCGGCGTGTCGATTCGGCGTATTTGTCGAACGAGCCTTTCAGAATCGCCTCTTTTGAGAAGATGTCCGCTATCTCGTCCCAGCGGTCGAGGTAGTCGGTGTACTTCCATTTGCGAATGCGGGCTTTGGAGGCCACATCGGCCTTATGAGGACAGATGCGGCAGTCGTATATTACAAAATGCTCGAAGTTGGTGAGAATGCTCAGGGGCATCGTTTTTGTTGACCAGGCATATCTTCTTAACTGGAATGCGGGCAAGGGATCAGCCAGTATCTTAACTGATGGTTTCTTTGCCTCAAGAAAGAACTTGCGCGTGCCGCCGATGCGGAAGGAGTAGTCCGGGGCCTTAGTCGCGCCCCCGACCTTGACGGCGGCCTCGTGGATGACGTCCTTGAAGGCCTCCGCGTAGCCTGCCTCGTTGTCCATGTCCCAGCCGAGCGCCTTGAACATCGGGTCGATGAACTCGATGCGCACCGGGGCCTCATTATAGCCTGGCGAGCGGTAGGCTTCGATGTTGTCCGAGAATCGCTCGACGAGGCGTTTTATAATGTCCGGTGCATCAGTCATAAACTGGATTCTGCGCATGGAGGATGTGTAGGTCAAGGGCGCTGGGCGGTCGCCCGCGAGGTCAATCTGATTTTGGGGGAGGGTCAAACCACTTGCGGAACTTTCGAGGCGTGGCAGAATCCGATCAGCAAGAATCGATCAGAACCCTCTATCAATGGGACAGATAGTGCTTTGAGAGCAAAGATAATCCTTGGGTCAGCGCTTCTGACCGTCTGGACGCTTCTGACCTTCTTGGTCTTGACGCGGATGCCGCAGTTTGCTGGGAAGCACCCCAATGTGCCGGGTGTTGGGTCAACGCCGAAGATCGAAGTCGTCGTGACGATTCCGATTCTCAGGGACCTCGTGGTCCGGACGTGCGAGCAATACGTGAACGTAACCAGCCTTGTCTCGGGTGACGTTCAGGTGCTGAACTTTCAACAGAGGCCCAGGGACGTTGTCCAGATATACAAGGCGAACCTGCTTATCAAGGTCGGCGCCGGTCTTGATGATTGGGTTGACGACATAGCTCGGGACCTGGACAGGTCTGACCTCAAAATCGTTGACCTGTCGAAGAACGTGGGGCTTCTGGACAGGAGTGGGAAGCACATCGGTGCCGATGCGGTCGCTTACCCAGGACGGGCTGACCCGTATTTCTGGCTCGATCCGGGCAATGTGCGGGAGATGGTGCTGGCCATTCAGATGGGCATCATCTCGATATTACCTGAGGCGGCCAAATATCTCCAGCAGGAGCGGATGGCCTACTTCGCCGAGCTAAACAGTGTGGAATCAGAGGTTACCGCCGAGCTGGCCCCCGCCTCGAGCATCAAAATGGTCGCCGGCTGCGATGGGATGTTCTACTTCGCTCGGCGATTCAACCTTTCAGTCGTCGGCCGGCTGGACGAGATGGTCCCCCGCATCGCCCAACCTGGCGCCGTCAGGAGGCTTGCCAGGACGCTTACCAGAAGCAACGTGCGCATCATCGTCCTTGATCCGCTGTCGGAACAATCGTTCCCCGAGCAGCTGGCCAAATTGGGTGGGTTCAGGGCCGCTTTCCTCGCCTCGGCCGTCGGCTCAGACCTCAACGCAAACAGCTGTCTTGATCTGATCCGCCACAACGCTCGAACGCTGATGGGCACCGTCAAGAGCCTCCAGACGACGCCTGCCAAGAGCTCTGATTAGCTCTATCCCGACGAGCGCTCATAACCCAATGCACGCTTTTACGTCTGCTCCCGTCTTAGACGCCAAATCCACACGGCAAGGGCGAGGAACAGAACCAGCATCCCAAAAGATTTAAGCGACGCCAGGAGTGCCACCCACTCCGCCCTAAACGCCTCACGCCAATAAACATACTTGATGCCCGTGAGCACGTATGAGGCGCCGAGGCTGCACCAAAGCCACGGCGAGGCAATTCTCGTGCCGCGGCTCATCCCCCAGGCGAGCAGAAAGGGGAGCAATAGCCATTCTAGATGGTGAATCAGCACCCACGTCGAGGCAAGCTGGTAGAAGACTATAACGAGGCTAACTTCGAGCCAAACACGCCTATTGAAGCGACTCGCCCGGCCCCGGGTGACCCACAGGACAATCGCCAAAAGTGCGGCCTGTAGGAATGTGATCAAGGCCCTTGCGAGCCTGGGCCGATGGACGATTGGTCGTATGCCCTCGCCACCGACCAGCGCACGGGCAACGACGCCCGCTAGCGACTGGTTCATGTCGAAGGCCCTTATATTCGAGGCCCATGTCGGCGCCACTTTGAAGAAGTACCAGTAGTGCACGTCCCACCCAACCGCTGCGACCGACGCCGCCATGATAACTAGCAGACAGATGAACCCCCAGGCCGCGAGCCTGAACTTGCGCTTCCAGAGGAAGTAGAGCAGAATTATCCCCGGGAACACCTTGATCGCTGCACCGAGTGCGAGCAGCGCACCTGCCGCTGCGTTCTTACTTCGCGATGCCAGATACAAAGCGGCGCAAACGATGAGAAGGACA
>CAZKNE010000169.1:4233-5369 GCA_964554005.1 uncultured bacterium
TGTTGGCCTGACACTCCTTGAGTGCGAATATCAGTGGCGAGTAGCCCACAACGAGCGTCAGTAGGGCGAGCGTCTCCTCGAGCCCTCCGGGCCGGTAGCCGATCGCAAGCAGTGCTAGGGCGATTGCTCCTGCGACGAACACGAGGTTTGCAACGAGCCAGATATCGTGCGCATCGCGCCAGTCCATGCTAGTAAACGGCGTAAATAGCACATACCAGGTCGGCGGGTAGGTGAAGTATGGGAATACTGGGATACCGTTCTTTCGGGAGAGCCTGTCGAGCCTCTGGAACCCCTCCTTGTCCGTCGGCAGCCAGTCCGAGTACCTTGCCATGGGGACTTGCCTGCCCTCTTTCCTAAACTGTGCGGCCCTGAAATGGATATACCCGGCCATGTCCCGATAGAGGTTATTGCCAAGCGCAAGGTCCTTGGCGCCGAGCCAATACTCCGCAAAATCGAGGCTTTTCGGCAGCTTGTGCGGAAGCTTCTGGCCGCTCGCGCTTGGCAGCTGCACGCTATCGCCTCGTTCGGCTCGCTGGAACATCGGCTCATAGAGCGTGCTGTGAGCAAACTCCGCGCCGGAGATAGCGAGAATTGCAATGAGAACTGCGAGTCGAGCAGGCCTCATCCTGTTGGAGAAGAGCAGCCTGCAAAAAGTCGAGTTGGGGGCGAGTTTTTTGAGCAGCACGCCCGCAAGCACCGCAGCACACGCCCAGTTGACGAAGATGTAAAGGTTATCAGGCATTTGCAGGAGCGTATCAAGCCACCGTGGAACGGGCAAGTGCTGCGGCCGTCCGGAACATCGTGTCATAGCGGGCGTGCGCTTGCCGTTGCGAAGGCGAAATACACCCTTGAATCCACGATCGAGAGGGTGCAGAGCGTTTACGAGGCAATCATAGCTGAGCGCTAGCAAGCGTCGGCAATTGGCCAGAGCGGGCTGCACGTGCCCACACAGGCAAGGTAACACTCCGCGGCGACAATTCAGGTTGCATATTGCCGCGATACTGTATAGATTTCGCTCCCCAACTTGCCGATCGCCTACGTCGGCGCTCGTGTTTGACTGAGTTATCGAACTGTTTTGGCACGTATAGGAGTCAGGATGAAGGATGCCGAACTTGTAACCAGGGCCAAAGAAGCCG
>CAZKNE010000170.1:0-240 GCA_964554005.1 uncultured bacterium
AAGCTGAAGGATTGCGTCTTTGCTGCTTTCAATACGCCGTGTTGTGCAGTCCTTATAGCTTGGAAAGGGAAGATGATATACAAGATAGAGCTTGGAGCAGACACGGAGGGGCGCGAGTTCGTCCTCAAGATACCCGAAATGATGGGCCGTCGTCGGAAAGCGCCAGCAGCTTTGGTGAGACAGATTCGCAGACATCTATCCGGCGAGGGAGTGCCCGATTATTCAGCCGTGATTCTGGAC
>CAZKNE010000170.1:250-5347 GCA_964554005.1 uncultured bacterium
CGTATCTGGGAGGCGACGAGGTCCGTGCCCTACGGCGAAACCAGAAGCTACAAATGGCTTGCAGGGGAAGCTGGCAGCCCGAGGGCATATCGCGCAGTCGGTCAAGCGATGGCCAAGAATCCCTTCCCGCTTGTGGTGCCCTGCCACCGCGTCGTCGCATCCGACGGCTCGCTCGGCGGCTTCTCCGGCGGCCTGGACCTGAAGAAAGCGCTGCTTGACCTGGAGCGTAGTTTGCGAATTGCAGTGATGCGAGAACCGGGTAACATCAATATATGATCGATCTTAAGCAGTTGGACGAGCAGATTCACAAGTGGGGCACGTCATTTCTGGGCTTTCATGCCGACATGCAGCCCGACTTTGAACGTGCCATCCTGGACGCCTTCTCGGGCCTTCTCCCCTTTGACGTCCCTGATCACATCTCTCCTGTTGCGCAGGCACTTTTCTATCGTTTTCTGTTCGACCCCCAACTTGTGCACTTTGATGAACACGTCTTGTGGGAGGGCATGGATGTACTCCATCAGGCAATCGCGACGAACCAAGAGAAAGTCAAGAACCTGCTGGAAGATTATCGCCAGCAGTTTTGGACAGCCGTGATTAGTTTGATGCGCCTTACTCTCTGGTGGCCAACGGTCAAATACAGCATGGAGAATCGTGAGGATTTCATATTCAGACATCTTGTGCCGAATTATGTCCTCACATTTGAATCAGTCTATAGGCCTCTTATCACTATGATGGCAAATTGGAATCGAATATCAAGAAAAAAGGAGATCAGCTACACAAGTGTGAATAATGCGATGCAGGATCTTCCTGGGCATGACATCTTTCTTAGAGAAGGTTTGTGGCAAGTCCATAACAGTGATGATGCCGATTCAACATTGGAGCCGCGGGGCTTCAGGAGGATAATCCGCAACTCGATGGCTCATTCAGATTTTCATATCTATGACGAGACACAGTTCTCAGAATTCATGGTTTTCCCCAATCTCGGCGCGAAGGGTACCAACGATGAGCCCTTCTTCTATGACGAGCAAGTTATTGGCATTTACGAGGAATTACTGGACGACTGTTCAGCACTTGCACTATGTCTTGTGTGGGCCGAAGAGAGGCTAGGGTTACTCTCGGCTCCCGAGGAGCTCACCTCGCCACGGTCCCGACGTGCAATGGAATCGAAGCTTCATGTTCTTCTGAAATGTGTTCTTGAACCGTCGGGCACCAAAATCATGCGCGCCTGGTCACAGCGATTAAATGGCGGGGATAGATTTTACGCTCAGCTTCGCTGTTTTCCTTCCAAGAGCGACGGGAAATTTGCCCTCCTGAGAGCGGCAGCCTGCGCCCAATCACTTGTTAATAATGCCGACTTCTGCGCAACCGTTGAGGCAGGTATTCCGAAGCTTGCCTGGATATCGGGGCTATTCATGGCTGACGCGGATGAGATGAAGGACAGCCTTGCCAGCCCAAAACCACCGAAATCCAATTCCCGCATGCCCGATCGAGAAGTAGTGGCTCTGGGCATGCTCAAGAATCTATGTGAAATGAGCGCCAGATTCAGATTCGCTTATCTCGGCGTGAAGTGGCAAGCCAAACTGAAGGCCTTACAGAAACTGAAGGATCGCTTCAACTGGCCCTTGCCCCGCAGAACGGCGCGGACTATTTCCGATCGCTCAGTGCAAGTGGATGACTTATTCCAGATCGTGCATGCCAAGGGCTGCCCGGCAAACACGGCCAAAGAGGTCGAATTCGCCATAATCTGCCCCAAAGCTATCGATCAGACCTCGCTGCGCGAGCATATACCGGATCTCGTTTACAGGTTGAGAGAACATGACGTCACGTTCCCGAATCCACATAGTGATCGTCATTGGAAGGGCACGCCGGCAGAAATGCTGACGGCGTGCTTTTACCTAAGGCGTCCCCGCGAAGATGTTCTTGCCTCGGGGAGGTGTAGCGAGAGGAAGTGCGCGATCGCGAAGGTGGAGTGGCATCGCCAAGGGAAGGGCCCCTATTGGGTTGAATCGCATGAAACGCTTTCGCACCCCAAATTGCCTGGCTCCATCCACGTTGAGTGGGGCCCGCGCCGGCTCACCCAATAGCAAAGCCTTGTTGATAAGGCCGCCATTGTTATGGCAGTCTGAAACGCACGCATGGGCATATAGTTGCCTACTCTCTTGCGCGGTAGGGCCGAGCGTTAGGTGAGGGAAGGATGTCGAAGATACAGGCGCTGAAGGACTTGAGGGCGGAGGTTAAGTATCTCGGTGCAGAGAGGCTGCTGGGTTTCCTTGCACGGATGGGGATTCGCGGCAAGAGCGAGCTGTTTCTGCCGAAGCTCATCGAGAGGCCTGAGGCCAACCGCGTTCTCGTTCTGGCGCCTCACCCGGACGATGACGTCGTCGGCTGCGGGGGCACGCTCCGTAAGCACGTGCAGGCCGAAGACGACGTTATGGTCGCCTATCTGACCGATGGCTCGCGAGGAAGCACAGACTTGAGAGAGAGCCTGCATCTCGTCTCGAGGCGGAAGGATGAGGCGCAGAAGGCGGCCGCGGTCCTAGGGATCAAGAAGCTGAAGTTTCTCAGCTTTCAGGACACCAAGCTTCAGTATTTCATTGTCGATTGTGCTAGCTTGATCGACGATATTCTAATCGAATATGAGCCTGATCTCCTCTATGTGCCGTTTCCGCTCGACTACAATCCTGACCACGTGGCTGCGGCACGGGTCGCGGTGGAGGCCTTCGAGAGGATCGACTATTTATGCGACATCTTCTGCTACGAGGTATCGCCTCCTATTCTCCCCAATCGCATAGTGAACATCACCGAGCAGGTCGCTTTCAAGAGGCAGGCGCTATTGTGCCACAAGAGCCAGATGGAGCAGAATGACTATGTGAGCGTTGTGGTAGAGGGTCTGGGCAGATACCGCACGCACGGGCTCTTGAAGGGCAAGGGCTACGCCGAGGCTTTCTTCAAGTGCGACGGCGACTATCTGGCCTTTCTGCTGAAGAAGCTCGATGAACGATAGTTTGATGGGATGGTTCGTGGTTCAGGTTTGCATGTGTAGGACGGTCTTTTTAGGAGGCTGTCCAATAAGTATGTTCTCGAGAGAGACGCCCCGGGATGGTGCAATGGGACATACTATATGTAGGGGCAGGCCTTGTGTCTGCCCAATAGATAGATGGGCGGAGACAAGCCCCGCCCCTACGCAACTCCAGATTCGACTTATTGGACGGCCTTTCTAGGCTGGCCGCTAGTTGAGCGATGAGATGGATTGAACGACAGGCGGAGAGGGTGTGATGACGGCATTGAACTACCATGTGATTGGGGACGACATGCAGGCGGTTGTCCTCGAGCTGACCCAGGGGCAGACGGTCAAGGCCGAGGCGGGCGCCATGATGTTTATGACTTCGGCTATCGAGATGGACACGAAGATGGAGGGAGGATTGTTTGGCGGTATCAAGCGGAAAATCGCCGGCGAGAGCCTCTTCATGGCAACTTTTGCATGCCGCAGCGCGAGCGGCACAGTGGCGTTCAGCTCGCCCTATCCTGGCAAGATTGTGCCGCTTGAGGTCTCTGGCCAAACGCTTTTGTGCCAGCGAGATGCTTTTCTGTGTGCGGATCAGGGGATTGACCTGGACATCGCGTTCACAAAGCGGCTCGGTGCGGGCTTCTTCGGGGGTGAGGGCTTCATTCTGGAGAGGATAACTGGCTACGGTCTCGTCTTCCTTCAGGCATCCGGCGCCATCGTCCGGAAGGACCTCGCTAATGGGGAGACGCTGAAGGTCGATACGGGCTGCCTCGTGGCGTTCGAGGGCTCAGTTGACTACGACATCCAGATGATTGGCGGGATCAAGACCGCCTTCTTCGGGGGCGAGGGGCTTTTTTTGGCAAGGCTCACGGGCCCGGGACAGGTCTGGCTCCAGACGCTACCCTTCTCGCGCCTCGCCGACAAGGTCATAAGCGCCTCGCGGCGTTCGGTGGGCGAGGTCAGGCGGGGGCGGAGCATTCTCGGCGGCTTGGGCGACATCATCAGCGGCGACTGAGCAAGCCGATTGGCGGTCATAGTTAAGCATAGAAATCGGTCGAATTGAGGATCCGATAAGAGGTCTTTCACCACAGAGACACGGAGAAGAAATGCAGAATCGCTTCTGTTGCGATCAGGGAGATTTCGGGAAGTACGGCCTGCTGCGGTGTCTATGCCCTGCCGACGCTCACGGTGAGGCACTGCGGCTCGGCCTGATGTGGTATCTCGTTCCTGACGAAGCTGGCACGGATGGGGAGTTCACCAGCTACTTGTGTAACACAGAAGAGAACCGACGCCGATACCGGGTGTGTGATCCACCGCTTTGGCATAAGCTAAAGCAACTATTTGAGGACAGGAAACGTAACATAAGGGCGATCCAAGAAGAGGGTATCCTGCCTGTGGAGACGGTTTATTTCGATAAGGAGCTCAAGTGGCCGCCTGACATGCCCGCCAACTCAGACGCGGGGCGAAAGAGACGTCTCGAGCACCGCAAGAAGTGGTGGCGACAGGGCTTCGATAAGACGAGGGGATGTCAGGTCATAAACTTTGACCCGGACAATGGACTGGAGGTGAAAAGGGTGCCTCGATATGGGAAGAAAGGCCCCAAATACACCTTCATCGATGAAGTCGTGCCGTTCTATAAACGTGGCCAAAGCCTGGTCGTTTATCAGCATTTTAACCGCAGCAAGACAGCAACTGAACAGGTGGCGGACCGCCTGAACCAGCTTCGGGAAGCGACTGGTGCAGGCAGCGCTTTCGCAATGCGTTATCATCGAGGCACGGCACGAGCTTATCTCGTCATCCCAACTAAGAAACACGCGGAACTACTACAAAGGCGCGCAAAGCAGATGTGCGCAGGCCCTTGGGCCAGACACTTCACCTGGCAGAGTTGAGCTGAAACAGCAATAATACAGACGAGCGAGAATTGAGAGGCTGAGGTATGGGTAGGACCTATCAGGTTGACGTCTCGCCAGACGGAGTGTCGTTCGCGGCGGCCGCTGGGGAGAGCCTCATGCGGCTGCTCGCGCGACATTCGATAATCCTGACTGCACCGTGCGGCGGCAAGGGGGTCTGCAAGAAATGCCGCGTTCTTG
>CAZKNE010000171.1:0-5225 GCA_964554005.1 uncultured bacterium
TATGTAAATGGCCTTGCGGAGAAACTCAAGCGCCGTGTCTGGGGCCTCCCTCATCCTCTCCTTTCCCAATTGGACGCAGCAAGCAGCGTAATCCTCCACCAGGCCAGGAATCCTTACCTCCGCAAGCTTGCTCGCCTTCTCAAACCTCACCAGTGCCCTCCGCCACTCTCCCTTGTTACACAGCGCTTTCCCCTCGGCTGCCAGCTCCTGCGCCAATACCTGCCGGTCGGAATGAACGTCCCTAGGCCCAAGACCCGACGAAGGAGTATTGCTCCCGGGCTCTAACAACTTCCCCTGCATAGGGACCGCGAGCCTAATACCTTCCGCCCTCTCAGGACTACTCAGCGATAAGATCAAATACCCTGAAAGGAAAACCACCCCAAGCATCAAGAGCAAGAGAAACATCAAGAGCGGCTCCCGCTGAAGCGACCGCGGAGACCTTATGGCACGAACGAGGACCGAGATTGCCCCTCTGAGCGTCCTATTATGCCTCGCCATTTTCGACGTCTCTTTGCGCGCGCCTTCCCCGGATGGCTTGGCCCTGCGCGCCTCAAGCGCCGCCTCGAAAAGTCCCTGCCCCTCAGGCTCTCCGAGATGGGTATGAGCCCTTGTTATCCCGCCCTGTGCCTTGGCGTTGTTCGGGTCAAGCTTCAGAACCTCCTGCCAAATCGCCATAGCTGAACGGTATCGGCTCTCGTTGTAGAGACTAAACGCCCGCTTGTTTAGCCTTGTGACCTCCAAATATACCGTGTCGCCCGTGATGTGCGCCTCGAACTCCTTGACGGTCTGAAACCGCTCATCAGGAGACTTCTGAAGTGCCCTCAAGATTGCATCCTCGATTACCTGAGGCACCTGACCGACAATACTACGAGGCGAGGGCACCGCCTCCTTCACGTGTCGCTCCATGATCTCGAAAGCGCTCTCGCCTGAAAACGGAGGCCGACCTGTTGCCATCTCGAACAACAACGCCCCAAGCGAGTAAATGTCCGAACGCTCATCCTGCGCCTGACGCCTGATCTCCTCCGGAGACAAATACCTAACCCGCCCCGAAACGGAGCTTGCGGTAAGCATCGTGCTCGCGCCGATTATTCTCGAAACACCGAGGTCCGCCACCTTCAGAGAGCCATCCTCGCACACGAACACGTTGCTCGGCCTTATGTCCCCGTGCAAAACGCCTAATCTGTGGGCAAACCCTATCGCATCCAGAATCTGGCAAAACGTCGGTATCAGCTTGTCAGAAGCGACCCGGCCATCGTCCGCGATCACTTCCCGAAGCGTCCGCCTTTTCAACATCTCCATTATTATGAAGTAGCTGTCATACTGCCTCACGAAATCGTAAAGCACGACTATATGGGGATGACTCAGCTTCGACTGCGCAAGCGCCTCTTCACGAAAACGCTCGCGCACGGAAGGATCGGACGTCTGGAGGAGCTTCAGCTTCTTGATCGCCACGGGGCGGCCTAGGCTGGGCTGAGCAGCGCGATAGACTATTGAGCTTTCGCCCTCACCAATCAGGCCCTTAATCTCATAAGAGCCCACCCACTTGCCAATCATCGCCAATCCTCCAGAACACTCAACGAGACCAACTAACCTCCCCCCAGCCTCGACCATCTATCGTCGAGATAAAAGTAAGCCCATCGTTGTAGATTCTGTAGCGCAGACGCTAAGATAGCAAGCTCCATATCTTTGGTAAAAAGATAACTAATCTCGACACCAATGTCAATTCTACGTTCTTAAAATCACTCGCACGCACATGGCGGCTAGAACTTGCAGGCCGCCTCGTAGTTGAAGGCAAGTATCATCCTTTGATGCGCAGCTCGGCGGTCTGACAATCATTGATAAGCATGAGTCGCCAGTGTAGGATGCTGCTCGATTGAGTTTTTTGGTTGGCTTCTCAATGATCTAAGTGGAATGCAACTTCATGCAATCGGCAGGGGATTTTGCTGTGGCAAGATTTTGGAATGGACTTGCAGTTGGCTTTTTTCTTTCGTTGCTGCTTGGACTTGCAGTCGCGGCGGGCCAGTTCCAGCAGGCCGAAGTCGAGCTTGTGCATGCTAACGGCTATCAGATGGTTGACCTCAGCGTCCTGACGAGGTCGGTTGGACTTGACAAGATATGGAATGCCCTCGGCAGAAAAGTTATCGTCTCTAACAAGGACAAGTTCCTGGTTCTCTTCGTTGGGAGCAACCGCGTCGCTCTCAAAGGTAAGATCGTGAGGCTTTCCACATCGCCGTCGATAGTGAACGGCGCGACGCTCGTTCCGGTCGATTTCATCACCGAGGCGCTTAATAGCATCATGGATAAGAAGGTTTCTTATGAGGTCGTAGGGGACAAGGTCGTCATATTCGACAAACGCATAGGAATAACGCAGCCGATCAAGCCGGGGCCGTCCACGTATCCTGAGATCGGTCAGCTTCAGGAAGACTTCGTCCAGGAGAGGCTTGCCACCGGGGCAACCGAGGCAGCGCTAACGAACGACTCGCCGCTTCATTTCAGGGATGCTGCTCTCGACGTGGTTGTCATCGACCCTGGCCATGGGAGACGGGACACTGGGGATTCGGGACCGACTGGACTTCTGGAGAAGGAGGTTACGCTCAAGCTTGCAATGCGGATGAAGAAACTGCTCGAGAGACAGATGGGTATTCGAGTCGTGCTGACGCGGGATGCCGACATTGACTTGTCGCTTGAGCGTAGGACTGCGCTGGCTAACAGCGAGAAGGCCGACCTTTTCATTAGCCTTCATGCCAGCGGCTCGCTTAATAGGGATTTGAGGGGGTTCAGGGCATTCGTTGCCAACGTCGAGGCCTCAGATGAGCAGACTGCCAAAACAGTGATTAAAGAGAACAAGATCATAACTGCCGAGCCAGGCAACGAAGCCCAGAAGCCCGAGGAATACGCGACGATGCTGTGGGACCTATCTGACAACGACTACTTCCGCGAGAACATCGCGGTCGCCCAAGAGATAGTCGCGGCATGTACAAAAGCGGGGGTTGACGTGGCATTAAAAGAGCCGGGCCAGGGGTCATTTATCGTCCTGATCGGCGCCTCGATGCCGGCTGTTCTGCTTGAGGTTGGCTACCCAAGCAATCCGACGGATGAACAGCTTCTCAAGCGGGACGAATACTTGGACAAGCTGGCTGCCGCAGTCTGCGAGGGCATTGCCAAGATCAAGACCCAGGTTGCGGCGCAGACCCAGGAGAACCGCTGATTTGCCAGGGCGCTCTTCCCCGCTCGGTGTGTTTGATTCCGGCGTTGGTGGCCTATCGGTTATCAAGGCGCTGATGGAGCGACTGCCACACGAGGATTACATCTATCTTGGCGATACAGCCCGACTGCCCTATGGGACCAAGACCAAGAGCACAATCGCACGCTTCTCCATTGAAAGCGCAGAGTTTCTGCTCAGCAAGGGAGTCAAGCTGGTTGTCGTGGCGTGCAACTCCGCATCCGCGACAGCGGTCGATGCCCTGCGCGCGAGGTTTGATGTTCCCATAATCGGCGTCATCAAGCCGGGGGCCGAGGCGGCAGTAGAATCCACAACGTCAGGCGCAATCGGCGTCATCGGAACGGAGGCAACGATCAACAGCGGGTGTTACGAGCACGAGATACTCAGGCTGCGTCCGGGCGCACGCGTGGTCGGAAAGCCCTGTCCGCTGTTTGTGCCGCTTGTTGAGGAGGGCTGGCTGGACGATCCGATAACACATCAAGTCGCCGAACGGTATCTTGCTGCCTTTCGCGCGACTCGCGTGGATGTTCTGATCCTCGGCTGCACGCACTATCCGCTGCTTGCGGGCGTTATCGCCGATGTCCTTGGACCTGGGACGGCGATCGTCGATTCTGCCTCGACAGTGGCCGGGGCCGTCGAACGGCTGCTCATCAAAATGAACCTCGCCAACGACACCGACTCGCCCGGCGCCCACAAGTTCTACGTGACCGACCTGCCAGCCAAGATCAAACGTATCGGCAGAATGTTCCTGGGCATTGACGATCTTTCGATCGAGTTGGTGCGCCTCGGCGCTAGCTAGCGAGGTGCGTGCCCCTTGAAACGAACCTGAACATCAGACGGCGTGCGTCGAGCTCCCGAAGCGCAGCCTCAACCGCCGCCGTTTTCTCCGGCGGGCAGACGAGCATGAGGAATCCGCCACCGCCTGCGCCGGTGATCTTACCGCCCAATGCCCCGTTTTGCCTGGCGGCATTGTAGAGGGCCTCGATGCGATGCGAGCTGATTGAAGATACGATCTGCCTCTTCGCCTGCCAGGAAAAGTCAATGAGCTCGCCAAGCCTCACGAAATCCCCGGAAAGGAGCGTGGGTATCATCCTCTGGGCGTATTGCTTGATCTCGTGCAAGTATGTAACGGTGGCCTGATGGCGTCCTTCAGTCTTGTCCCTTTGCTCCCGAAGTATCGATGCAGAATCCCTGCTCTTGCCCGTGAAGAAGAGCATCGTCCACCTTGCCAGCTCACGAAGTCCTCTGGCGTCGAGCGCAAGCGGCTTAACTGTGGTCTCCCCAGCCTCAAAGCGTATCTCATTCAGGCCTCCAAAGGCCGACGCAAACTGGTCCTGCTTGCCGATCGGCCGGCCCATTTCATCGATCTCTATCGCCGAGGCAAGCTCTGCTATCACGCCTGCCGAAAACTTTTTACCAAGCATAGATGAGATGGCCTTGATTGTGCCGACCGTCGCCGCGCCGGAAAGGCCAAGCCCGGAGCCGGGCGGGATGTCGGATGCGGTGTGGATGTGAGCCCCGACCCGTAGTTTGAAGGAGCGGATAACCGCCTTGACAAGGCCAAACACACCCTCAGTGTCTAGATGATCGATGTCGCTGCATTCCTCGGTGAGGCCATAGTCATCCGAGCTTATTACCAGCTTGCGGTCCCTGCGAAGCGAAACCATGCAACAGAAGTACTTGTCGATCGTCGCGGAGACCACAAGCCCGCCGAATCTGGCGTAATATGCCTCCAGGTCGGTTCCGCCCCCCCCAAAGCTAATCCGAACGGGCGTCCTTGATATGATTGGCGCCGATGCAAACGGGGTCGAGTATGCCAAGTCCCTGGGAGTCATCTGTCGCATCTATTGTGAAGCGGCGCTTGGCGTCCGAGCCTCCTAGTCCCAAGAGACGGAAGCCATCGAGAACGGTCGGTCTTCAATGGCTGGTCTTGAGCGTTCCCTCGCCGATCTCTGTGCTACGTCGTATTGCGGCTCCGGCGCCTGCGTTTGTTTTGTTCGCG
>CAZKNE010000172.1:0-5223 GCA_964554005.1 uncultured bacterium
GAGAGGCGGCTCCGCACGCCGGAAGCGGACAGCCCGAGCTGTCGGGCGATCTCGCCGCGCGACGACACGCCGAGCTTGTTGAAGATGTTGCGGATGTGGGTCTCGACGGTCTTCAGGCTCAAGAACAGCTCGTTCGCGATCTCACGGTTGGTCGCGTGCGCCCGGATCAGCTCGGCGACCTCGAGCTCGAGGGCGGACGGTCGGATCGTCCCAGAAAACGTCACCTGAACCTGACCATTGGGGGCCAGATGATCGATAACGCCTCTCCAGAATCCTCGCACTACCTCACCATCAGAACCGCCCAGATAAGCCTGTGCCTTAGCATTCTTCGCGTCAACGAAGAAAAAAGGCATATTGAAGACAATGAGGTCAAACTTTTCATCCAGTGCAACATTCTCGAATAGATCGCTCCTTCTGAACTCTATCTTATCCTCAACCTCATTTAAGACTGCGTTGGCCCTCGCACATTTGACCGCCATGGGATTGACGTCACAAGCCACAACATGACTGGCCTTGGCTGCCGCGCAGATCGCCTGGATACCTGAGCCAGTCCCCATGTCCAGAACCCTATCACCCTCTTGAACTATCAGGTTATCTGCTAGAAGCTCCCCGGACCAATGCTTCATTGGGTCAAAGACTGTTGGGAGAATGACCAACGGCTTATCGTGGTAATAAACTATACCGAATGATTTCTCATTGTGCATCGCCAGCACTAATTGGCGGAGCTTTGTGAAAAACAACACTCTTAACATATTAGACATGTCGAAAAATGAACCTTCCTGATTGTAATCGGCACACGCTCAGACCAAGGTATCTAACCTTACCGGTTGGTGAATCTAGCTAAATTGGGACCGCCTGTCAATACTGGGAGTTTCAGTAATCGCCCCGAAAGCAAGAAGCGGCAAAACATAAAAAGGGGGAGTCTTGTGGACAGACATGGCAGCCGGGCCATCGAAGAGCCCGGCCTCGGCTCCGAGCATGAACTCTGAACCCCGCCGGGACTGTGAACCGTTCCTCCTTGCCGGATGTAGCCTCAGGTTGCCAGGAGGCGCTCCGCAGCCGCCACAACATCTTCCATGCTGATCCCGAGGAGACACTTGACGCTAGGGCAGAAGCGGAGCTCGCACGGGCTGCAATCCACTGCGTAGGATAACACCGCCACGTTATCGCCTGACGGCCGCCAGACCGAGACATCGTTCGTCCCGCTGAAGACGATTACTGTCGGAATGCCGACGCGGGCAGCGATCTGGGCAGGACCAGAATCGTTGCCCAAAAACAGCTTAGCCCGCGACAGAAGTGCGACGAGCTCTCTGAGGTTTATCCTGCCGGCGAGGTTGACAGGCGTGCGTTGGCACGACTGTGCGATCGTCTCGGCGCACGTCAGGGTGTCCTCTCCGCCCACGATCACGGGAAGCAATCCGTGCCTCTCGGCAATCGCGTTGATGACGCCGGCGAACCGGTCCGATGGCCAGGTCTTGCTTGGCATTGAGGCGCCGGGATGGACCACAAAGAACGGGTTGCGAAGGTCCGGATGCTCGTTGAGTAATGCCTCCACGAGAGCTTGCTCGGGCAAGAGCTTGACCGCCCTTGCCCTCGGGTCTGCGCCCAAGACCGCCGCCACTTTCAGGTTGTGCTCAGCCTCGGGCACATCTCTGCCATACTCCACTGACGCGCTGAGCAGAAACCCTCCGCCCGCGGAGCTCGCGCCAATCCTTACTGGGATACCCACGAGCCAGAGAGCCAAGATCACGCGTGGGTCGCCGCGTGGGTCAATTGCGACATCGAAGTCGCGAGCTTTCAGCGTTTTGGTGAGATGAGTTATGAGGCGGATTGACTGGGCGATCGTAGTGCGGGGGGCATACGGATTGGAATCTATAGGGAGGACATCGTCGACGAAGGGGATATTGGCGATGAGTTTGGCGACCTGTTTGCGGACGACAAGGGCTAAGACCCCGTCCGGGAAGCGTTCCTTGAGCGCCATTGCGGCTGGCAGTGCGGCAAGGACGTCGCCGATGCCGTCGAGCCTCACAAAAGCTATCTTGGGTGCCTCCGGAAGGGATTCGAGAGCGCGAGCTGGATTGCGTTGGAACAGGCCGCTCAGCCGATAGACGCCGCCGCAGATGTTGTCGAAGAGCGCGGCCGCGAGCCTCAGCCTTCGCTTACGGTAGATGTAGCGCCTCATTGCTACTGCCCGCAGACCTTTCGATAGACCGAAAGCGTTTTTGCGGCTGTCTCATCCCAGGTGAAGTGCGAGGCCTGCTCTCGGCCCTTCTCGATCATCTCGGCCCGCTGCCCTGCGTCATCCCAAAGCCGCGCGATGCGCTGGGCAAGTTCCGCGGCCTTGCCGCATTCAAAGTACATAGCCGCATCGGCATATATCTCAGGCAAAGCACCTCGTCTGGTGGAGATTACGGGAACGCCCGCCGCCATCGCCTCGAGCCCAGGAAGGCCAAAGCCCTCGTCCCTTGACGGCACGACAACGATGCGCGCTCCTGCCAAAAGAGGCACTACTTCCTCCTCGGGCACGTAGCCGGTCAGGTGAAGCGGCCAGCGCTTGGCCATATCATAACATCTTCTCAAAAGCTTCTCGCAGCCCCAGCCCTTTAGACCCGCCAGAACCAGTGCTCCAGAAAAACCTCGCCTGCTCCAAAGCAGCTGCATCGCGTCCAGCAGAGTATCGATCCCCTTCCGGGGCTCGATCGTCCCGAAATGCAATGCGTAGGGCTGATCAGTTGGCAGTTGGCGGTTGGTGGTTGGCGGTTGCGTCTCGGCGAAAAACCGGCCCTCGATGCCCTGATGCACTATTGAGATTCTGTCCTCCGGGACGCTGAACAGCTCTCTGATTTCGTCGGCCGTGGCTTGCGAGACAGCTATCACGTGGTCGGCCTCGTGGATGACCTTCGGTAGCGTTCGATAGTGGTATCGTCCGCCAGTTTTGTGCGTCTGGGCAGGATGCTTCATAAAGAAAAGGTCGTGGATTGTCATTACCTTTCTGCCTTTTCTCTGCGGGAGCACGAAGTTGTTCGGCGTGTGAAACAGATCGACCTTTCCGATCGCGTTCTCCACTGTCGGCCAACGGAGGTGCTCCCAGAGTGCCAAAACGGCCTTGCCGGGCCACTTTTTGTGGACAACAGACACGTTCGGACACTCAGCGAACAGATTCTTGGCCGGAGCATCCTTGTATGAGACCGTGAGCACCACAAACTCATCCTCCGGGGCCGCTTTCGCCAGCGCCTCAACGAGGCACTTGGTGTATCGACCTATTCCGGTCGGCTCCTTGAGCATTGCCGACCCATCAATACCGATTCTCATGGTAGCAGTTCTTGCTTCAAGGGTTCAACTCGATCACATTATTCGTCCTTCTCCGCGAATGGCGTCAGCGCACGCCAGCTTTGCCCATCTGATTCGATGATAATGCAATGCGCCGCATTTGTTTTATAGATTTTGCCTGTGTCGATCTCATATTGCAAAGGCGGGGTCTTGGCCCTTTTCCGACGTTGATCGGCGCCGGATACGATCACGGCCGTGGGGGAGACCAGCTCCATGAACGAGCTCTGCACAGATGCCTCGTAGCCCTCGGGGACGACGAGTATCGTGCTCCTGAGCGCGGCGCCGTATTCGGATAGGAGTATCTGCGAGAGGCGAGCGGGGTCGCTAAGGAACAGCATCGAGAACTGGCCGAACTCTAGCCTGACAACTAGCGAGTTCTCAGCGAAGGACAACAGTTTCAGCCCCGTCAGATTGCTTATTTCAGTCACCGGCAGCTCGAGCTGACTGATGGCAGCGCGGAACTTATTGTATTTCCTACTGGTGCAGTCGAAATCGCGAATAACCACCTGGCCGATCTTGAGGTGCCCCAGGGAAGGTGTGTTTACCTCGGCGAGCAGCGAGAACAGGCCATCGATGCGCTCGCTATGCGGGTTACTCAGGACGAGGTAGTCGATCTTCCGGATGCCTCGATGCCGCAAGTAGGGCAGCAGGACGTTTCTGCCGACCTCCGAGGCGCCGTGGACGGAGCCTCCGCCGTCGATGACAGCCACCTTGCCCCCCGGCGCCTCAACCACGCATGAGAAGCCCCGACCCACGTCCAGAAACGCGACGCGAAGCAGATCGGAGGGCCATCTCGCCCCCACGAAGACTGATAAGATGAGAACGAGCGCTGCCACGGCCGTTGCGATGAGCCATCTTCGCGAGCGCCTGTAGAGCAAGGACCACGTAAGGGCAAGAAGGATGTAGTAACTGATGCAGGTTAGAAGGGATGGTCTCGCAACCGTCCACGAGCAGTATTTCAGGGCCGTGAATACGATCGCAACGAAGATTATGCTTGAGGCAATTGCGACGGCGACGAGTTTTTTTCGGGCTGGTCTTTTGATTAGTGCCCAGAGCATTAACAGAAAGAGGCCCAGTGCTGCGTAGGCGAGTATGGCTGGTGCGGAGACTAAAGACCGCGCAAGCAGGGAGCCACCGCTGAAGGTCCTTGTGAGCCAGTGCATCCGCTGAGCTGCCCAGTTTGCGCCCCAAAGGAGCACGGCCGCGACAGATTGGCTCGCCGGGAACGCCAGGAAGGCGAGCAGCAGCAGGGGCACCAACACCATGGCTACGGGCACCACGTAGAGATTCGCCAAAGGACCGATGAGGCTTATGCGGCCAAACCACCACGCAACGAACGGCGCCGTGCTCATGATCGCGGCAAGCGATGCAACCATCAACATCACGACCCGAGCGGCGCGCCTTCTCCTCAACACGTGATCAAGGGGACTTCCCAATCTTATGTGGGCGACCCTGGCTCGGGGGAAGCGCCGGCTGAAAGGCGGTTCGAACCCAACGGAGGGAAGGATTTTTCTTACTCGCGCTGGCAGAGTTGACGAGGCCCTATTAACCCAGATTGGGATACTCGAGAACGCCGCTTGCAATGCAATAATGACGGCAGTCGCGGCCACAAAGGACAGCTGAAAGCCCGCCTCAAACAGAGCGCCTGGCATCCAAGCGAGAATGGCGATAGCGGCAAGCGCTAAGAAATTGAGAATCTCTCGGTCGCGATCGAGGGCTTTTCCGAGCAAGTAGCACAGGACAATGATTGCCGCCCTAATCGTGGCATGTCTTGGACTCACGATTACTACATAAGCCAAGACCGGTATCGCCGCTGTGAGGTATGTAAGCCGTTGTAAGGCGAGTGTTCCCCTGGCAAAGAGTCCCATGGACAGAAAGACCCATTTGAAAAAC
>CAZKNE010000173.1:0-4409 GCA_964554005.1 uncultured bacterium
CTGCTCGCGGATCACGACTCGCCCGTGGGCGCGAACGGCCTGCTCGGCACCACGCTCGCGCCCGACATCTCGGACCGGAACACCAGCTTGTCGTTCACCCTCTCGAACGCAGACTTCAGCTGAGCGAAGTTGCGCGCCCTCAGCGCCTCAAGCCCAAAGATATACCCCGGAAGCAGGTCGAGGCTGTAGGTCGCAATGAGCCTCTTGCCCTCATCCGTCGAGGCCTCGACCCGATTCACCTCAAGCCCAGGCATCATCGCCAGCGTTGAGTTGATTATCCGGTCCTCGTTGCTCGCAACCGAGTTCGCATCATAGACCACAAAGACAGGCACCTTCACCGCCTTATCATATTCACACCGCGACGTCTTGGTGCCCGGATTGACGCACCGGGCGATCATCCCCTCCTTGCGGGGGCAATCGAAGTCGTGCAGGCACTTCGGCAGGTTCCTGCAAGCCGCAACCTCGTCAGCACGCTGCCCTAAAATCGTGCACACGCTACGTGAGAGGAGCGTCTTGTCGATGCGGTCCCCAAACCGCTGATTGTTTATGTAAAGCGTCGGCGAGGCGTTCACGCGGAGCCTTGCCTCCCTAATCGCCATGCTCCTGAGCTCTCGCTCGGGATAGCCGCTCGCGAGGCATTCCGAAAGCGCTTTCGTGTCAATGCCAACGCTCGAGGCGCACTCCTGCCAGCTCGTCCCCTCCACGGATCTGTTCCTGGATATCACGTAGGACACGAACTTCTCTGGTTGCGTCTTAAGGACACAGAGCTGACGCATGTCCTCCTCGACCTCTTCCTCGCCATGAAGCGAGTCGAACTCGCCCTCGTCAATATATCGCACTATGTAGTAAACGTGCGGCTCAACAGCGTCCCCGAAAGTCTTTTCAAGGTCAAACAACGTCTTGAAGGCAGGCTTAGAGTACGGGCAGAAACTCATCATATAAAGGTCCAGCCTCACGCTCGGTCTGACCGTCCCACTGTCCCTTAACTTCAGAAAACCACTGACCAGCGAAGCAACCGCGGGACTGTCCGTAACCCCTTTCGAGAGCGGTATCTCCTCGACTGCGAACCGCTGACTGGCATCTGCTGCCTCAGGCCTCAGCCTCACCAGGAGCAGGTTCCGCCCCTGATAGTCGAAATTGACAACGTGGCTTTCCCCAACCTCGAACGAGCGCCTCGTCGTTGTGCGCCGGCCGGAGTTGAAAACGATATCTATGCCCTGCACCTTTTGGGCGAGCTTGGTCGAGGCCTCCTCGCCCAGGTGCGAGAGCACAATCACGACGTCAACCTTGCCACGCTGCTCCGCAAGAACCCTGCTAACGGCCTCTTTAGGATCGAGCACTTTCAAGCCCTCGAACTGTTGCCAGTAATCGCCAAACTCCACATCAGGCGTGCACACACCAGTAACAAGGACATTCTTTCCGCCAACCTTCTTTACGATGAACGGCGTCACGAACGGCTTGCCGTCCCCGGTCTGAACGTTGCACGAGACGAACGTCAAGCCCAACGCACTCTCCGCCCACTTGATTGCCCCCTGTCCGAACGCGAACTCGTCATCGCCGAGGCATATCGCGTCGTATCTCATCAGTGCCATCGCCCTAAGCGCGACGAACGTCCGCTGCTTGTCGAGCTCGTCCCCCTGAACGAACTCGTCGTAAATCCCCTGTGCGAAGCAGCCGCCGCCGTCCAACAGCAGCAGGTCAGCGAACTCCTTGCGTAGAACCTCGAGCTCGTGTGCGCGCCTCGCCACACCGCCGAGCGGTTCCGTCGGGCAGTTGCACGGCTCGATCATTGCATGCGTCTCGCCGGTGTAGGCTATCGCGACCTGCGGCGACACAGTAGCCGTGCTCGGTACCTGCGGTTCCGCCAGAGCGACATGCAGACACGCGAACACAATGAGCACTAGCCCAAGGGCAACATGCGAGACTCTATAAGTTATCAACTTTGCTTATCTCCCACCTGAACATGCCGGCTCATGCCCACATTATTGTGCATCCAAAGCCGCAATTCTGTGGCAATATAGGCAGGCAGGCCGCCTCATGTCAACGGCTCACGATTGGAAAGCCCCTGTCTGCACCCTACCCGACCGAGTCGCTTGACCTAGCGATGCGAAAAGTGCTCAATATGCTCAGAGTAGCGAGAAAACGGAGAGGACATAGGCAAGAGTATGACGATCCACCAAGCCCTTCAGGAATTCGCCAAGAACGTCACGGACAAAATGGCAGCATTGGCCGCCGGCGAGCCTGAAGACCAATTGCGCAGTCCGTTTGAGAACTTCATGGATGAGGCGGGACGAGCCTTGGGGGGGGCTGTAGTCTGCAAAGGTGAGACGAGGCTTCCCGATCGACTTGGTAAGCCTGACTATGCCATTCATTTCAATGGTCTTTTGGCCGGATACGTCGAACTCAAAGCGCCGGGCGTTGGGGCAAATCCAAGACGTTACTCCGGCCACAACCGAGACCAATGGAAACGTTTCCAATTACTGCCGAATCTGCTCTACTGCGACGGCAACGAGTGGGCGCTATATCGCAATGGCGAACGCGTCCACAAGTTGGTGCGCCTATCCGGGGACGTGACTAGCTATGGGCGCAAGGCCGTTATCGCCGAGAATGCCCGCGCCCTCGAACCGCTGCTGCGGGATTTCTTATCCTGGCAGCCCTTCATCCCTGTCGATCGCAGAGGCAAGATCGACCTGAAGGGCTTTGCACAAACGCTGGCCCCACTCTGCCGAATGTTGCGCGATGATGTAACGGAGGCGCTCCGGAATGCGGATTCTCCGATGCACGCCATTGCCAGGGATTGGGGACACTCTCTTTTCGCCGATGCTTCCGACGAGCAATTCGCAGATGCCTACGCCCAGACTGTGACTTTCGCTCTTCTCCTCGCCCGCAGCGAAGGCGCTGAGCCGCTATCCTCAGACACCGCCTGGGGGATGCTGGACAGCCACCACGCTCTGCTGGCCCGAACACTGGCAGTCCTTACTGATTTCCAGGTCAAAGCTGAGATGTCCGGCTCCCTAGACCTGCTCGTGCGAGTCATTGGAATCGTGCCTCCGCTAACGTTGGCCGGCCCGGAAGACCCGTGGCTCTATTTCTACGAGGACTTTTTGGCCGCATACGATCCAAAGCTGCGCAAGGATGTCGGCGTTTACTACACGCCGGTCGAGGTTGTGCGTGCACAGGTGCGTCTAATTGACGATCTGCTAGTTAATTGCCTCAAAAAGCGCTCGGGGTTCTGCAATCCCGATGTCGTCACGCTCGACCCAGCGGCCGGGACGGGAACATATTTGCTGGGCGTCATCGAGCACGCCCTCAAGAGGATTGAGGACGAGCAAGGCGCCGGCGCTGTGCCCGGCCAGGCCTCAACTCTTGCAGATAACCTTTATGGTTTCGAGTCAATGGTAGGCCCCTACGCGGTTTGCGAGCTTCGTGTGACCCGAGCCCTGCGCGACCGAGGTGCGGCGATATCAGACGATGGCACACACATCTACCTGACGGACACGCTCGAAAGCCCAAACGCTGAGCCGCTCCAACTGCCGCTTTTCTTTAAGCCTATCGCCGATCAACACGCCAAGGCTCTGCAAGTGAAGAGCAAGGTCACTGTTATCGTCTGCCTCGGTAATCCGCCGTACGATCGCCACAAGGCGGCCGCGGAAGATAACAAACCGCGCACCGGAGGCTGGGTGCGCTGGGGCGACCATGGCGAAACCGCGATTCTAAGCGACTTTCTCGAGCCCGCCAAAAAGGCCGGTTACAGCGTCCACATTAAGAACCTCTACAACCTCTACGTCTATTTCTGGCGCTGGGCGCTGTGGAAGGTGTTCGAGCACGAGACGTCGAGCGGTCCGGGCGTCGTGAGCTTCATTAGCGCCTCGAGTTACCTGGATGGCGACGCGTTTTGCGGGATGCGCGAGCATATACGCCGCCTGTGCGACGAAGTCTGGATCCTGGACCTCGGAGGCGAGGGCCGAGGCACTCGCAAGAGCGAGAATGTCTTTGCCATCCGGACGCCCGTGGCCATCGCGGTAGCGGTCCGTGCCGGAAAAGCGAAGAAGGATCGACCCGCCAAGGTGCACTACGCCCGCATTGAAGGCTCCCGTGACGCAAAGCTGCGGCGACTTGACGCCATCACCGGTTTCGCGTCGGTCAAATGGCAGGACTGTCCCGCCGATTGGCACGCGCCGTTCCGCCCTGCCGGAAAGGGCGATTACTTTAAGTGGCCACTTTTGATCAACTTAATGCCCTGGCAACACTCCGGGGCCGAATACAAACGGACCTGGCCCATCGCACCCGATCGCGATACCTTGAAGAGGCGATGGCATGCTCTGTTGAGGTCCGGGGACCAATCTGAACTCTTCAAAGAAACAAGGGACCGCAAAATCAGCTCGCCCTGCTCTTCCGCGCCCCCGAAT
>CAZKNE010000173.1:4419-5206 GCA_964554005.1 uncultured bacterium
AATGGCTATGCCGATCAATCCATAGTAAGGCTGCCAAGTGACGCCGCGCCGCCCCGTATTGAGCGCTATGCTTACCGATCCCTGGATCGGCAATGGGTCTTCGCCGACAACCGCTTGGGAGACTTCTTGCGCCCTGTGCTCTGGAGCGCTCAAGGCAGCTCGCAGGTGTACGTGACAAGCCTATTCAACCACCCGTTGGGCACCGGACCCGCGCTCACCTCGTGCAGTCATATCCCTGACCGTCATCACCTAAGGGGGTCGTTCGGCGGGAAAGATGTCATGCCGCTTTACCGCGACGCGGAGGCGACGAAGGCGAACATCTTGCCCGGCGTGCTGGACCTGCTTGGGAAGGCATACAAGCGCGAGGTCACGCCCGAGGATTTTCTAGCCTACGTCTATGGCGTGCTGGGACAGCCTGCGTTTACTGCGCGTTATTGGAGGGAACTGGAGACGCGGGAATTGCGCGTGCCGATCACGAAGGACGCTGTCTTGTTTGAGAAGGTTCGCAAAACCGGGGCGCATTTGCTCTGGCTCCACACTTACGGCGAGCGGTTCGTCCCAAAGGGTGAGCAGCGCGGCCAGGTTCCGGCTGGCGCTGCGAAGTGCGTCAAGGCTGTGCCCGGCGACAAGGATGGCTATCCAGAATCGTTTGAACACAACGATTTGACGCAGACGCTGCACGTGGGTGGGGGCGAGTTCAGACCCGTCTCGCCTGATGTCTTCGAGTTCGAGGTCTCAGGGCTCAAGGTTGTGCGGTCTTGGCTGAAGTACCGCATGAAGAAGGGCG
>CAZKNE010000174.1:0-5203 GCA_964554005.1 uncultured bacterium
ACGATCAGCCTATCGCTGTAGGTGCCCGTTCCTCGCGTGAAGTAGTAGAGGCACAGCTCCCGAACGCCATCACCGTCAAGGTCATAGACCTGGACAGACATGAGCTCCGAGTCAAAGTCATGACTGAAGCGAGTCGCAAACATTCCGCCTTCATATTCCGCGATGTAACAGCTGCGGCCGGCCACTTGGTATGCCCCGTCCGCTCTCTCCTCCAATTTGGTGCAGTAATAAAGAAGGTCGGGGTTGCCGTCCATGTCCAGGTCGTGGCCGCCAAGACCATCATCCCAGAATACAGCACCGGCGGCTCCTGAGTTGTCAAGCAGGTCTTCGCCGTAGCTGAAGACCTCCGCCTGAGTGTCGCCGTTGATGACCCTGACGTCATAGGCGCTCCGCAAGCTGTCCCAAGTTCTTACGAGCATCTCTGGCGAGCCATCTCCATCTAGGTCGCAGACCTGATCCGGAATGGCAATAACCTGATCAATATACCAGCTCTTGGCCTTGATCATGCGGTCCGTGCCAGGCTCATAATCATAAAGCTTCAGCTCACCTGAAGTCTGATAGGGGTCTTCGATCTCGCTCAGTAGGACCTCGTAGTCGCCGTCAAAATCGTAATCGACCGCCTGCATGACTCTGTCCTGACGGCTGCCTTCGGACTTCCACAGAAGCTCGTAGTTATCGACTGCGGTCGCCCTGTACAGATACGTGTCGTAAGACCTGAACATGTCGCCGAGAAGCAGAAGATCGGGGTTCGCATCGTTGTCAAACTTCAGATACGGGCTCGTCAGACCTACAACTTGAACGCCCTGGTCGGTCTCAAGGTTGAACTCGCTCGTCGAGGACCCAACCTCATAAACCTCAACCAAGGAAGTGATGTCGGGTCGAGTGAGCTCGGTATCCTCGTCACTCCGACCGGTAAAGACTATCTCCATCTTGCCATCGCCATCCATGTCGGCACTAGGCGGCACATACACAGGAGCAACATCGATGCCTGTAAGCGTCCAGAACGGATTGAAATCAGCCCCGTAGAAAGCTACATCGGTTGTTGTTAGGTCTGTATAATAGGTGTCGCTGGTCTTGACGATGAGAAAGTCGGGATGGCCATCTCCGTTGATGTCCCTCAAAAAAGACATGAACATGTTTCCCCACTCAGCCGTGCCGTCCTGGTTCTCGTCGGCGGCCATCCAACCCGTGGTGAACACTTCATTGTACTCCTGGGCGGCGAACGCAAGCCCGCTCAGGACAAACAGCACTGTGAGGCTAATCAGTAATCTATTCCTCATCTTGACTGCCCTTCTCCCTTCATAAGTTGTTAGTGTTGTTCTTTGCTTTGTGCCCAATAGACACATGTGCTGGTTTTCACCTCTACAAGTTCACTTTATGTTAAATGGTCTATTACCTTCTAAGTGTAAGCATTGTAGTCGGCCACTTTCTCAAGTCAAGAGGAAAAATAACCCTCAACAATCTGCCAGTTCGGGAATTGACGCGCTTGAGTCGCGCCCGTTTTGAGGCATAGCGCGTTGACCTATGCTTGCCCTACGCGGTCTCTGCGCTCAGGGGGCCCTCAGGTCAGCATCGACACTGCGTCGTGCAAGCGAGGCAGTATATGACCGCAGCTGGGCAAGATAGCCTTTGTTGGCCTTTCTCCATTTCTTGAGGAAATACCTTGCGGCAACCCCCTTAATTCCCTTGGCAAGAGAGTAGAAGTCTCGCCAGAGCTTTAGCACGTCCCGCTGCAAGTTGAGCGGGGAGAAATTGGCCGGTCGGAACACGACGTGTGCGCCGTCGTAATGTCTGAAATCGTGATCGAATATCCGGCCCTCGCTCGTGAGGTCATGGGCTACCCGTGTCCCCGGAAACGGCGCCAGAATCGAGAACTGTGCATAGCGCAGGCGCATTGTTTTACAGAATCGCAATGTCTCTTTTATTGTTTTGGTGTTGTCGCTATCCGCACCGATTATGAACATCCCGCAAACGCTTATCTTGTGCTCGTTGAGGCGCCTCACCGATTCGACGACTTCCTCCACTTTCAGGTGCTTGTTGTATTTGTCCAGCGACTCCTGCGTCACGGCCTCAAACCCGATGAACAGCTCCCTGCAATTGGTTGCTGAGATGAGGTCAAGTAGCTCGGGGTCCTTTGCAACCTCTATGCGCGACTCTGCTACCCAGGAGACCTTCAGTTTCCTTCGCAACATTTCCGTCAAAAGCGCTTTAGTCCACTCCCTATTGGCAGCGAAATTGTCGTCACCGAAGAAGAGGTTCCGGTAGCCATGTTTGTACCTCATCTCTATTTCTTCCGCGGCGGACTCAACTGACCTGAACCTAACTTTTCTGCCATAAACCTTGGTTACGCAACAGAAGCTACAGTCATAAGGACACCCTCTCGACGAGGATATCGTCGCATATTTTAGCGATTTTTGCAGGCCCGTCTCTAGGTCGTAATCAGGAAACGGCAGCGTATCCAGATCTTCAATCAATCCACCTTTAACTATGTGCCCCTCGAAGTCAGGGCGCACAGCATCGAGGATAGCGTTCTCCCCCTCTCCCGTCAGAACCACGTCCGCGTGCTGAGCCGCCTCGTCGGGCAATAGTGAGCAATGAATGCCGCCGAGTATAACCTTTGTATTTGGGCTTGCCTTCTTCACAGCGTGCGCTATCTCATAGGCACGGTGAGCTGTAGGTGTCATGGTTGACACCCCGACTACATCGGCTGATAGGAGCTCGGGCGCCAGTCTTCCATTTTTACGAGAGAGAACAGACTTCGTGGCCTCCGATAGGACTGTCACGTCATGGCCTGCTCGCTTTAGCGTCGTCGCCACATAAAGCAGTCCGATCAAAGGAATACGAACAAACTGATATGCATTGAACTCCGCCGCAGGTTCAACAAGGACTATTTTTTGCGGACGGTCTGTCATGTATAAACACCTCTTTCAGAGCGAGTTTTCTCTGTATCTAAAACATCAATTAACAGAATACTATAAGTGAAACATACAAACACACAATATCATAGCACGGCCATTGCCCTGGATGCAATTTGGTTCACACTCTCAAGAATCAAATTGAGCCAAACCAGCGTCAAGCCGCCGCATTCCCCAAAAGCGGTCGCCCACACGGTCAATCTGATCTTTGGGATTCGATGGGTTGGGTTGACAAGGCACTCAACTGGTGGCAGTTTCCGCCGGTCAAAGTGAGGCTACGGAGATTAACTAAGTGGCTATAACGATGGGTAAGGCCGAGAGAGAAGACCGCCCGTGGGGGGGGTTCGCGGTGCTGCACGAGGAGGCCGGATTCAAGGTCAAGCGCATTGAGGTTACCCCCGGCGAACGCATAAGCCTTCAGCTGCACCGACATAGATCGGAGCACTGGTTCGTAGTTTTGGGCGAGGGTTTGGCCACCGTGGGCAATCGCGAGACAGCCATCAGCCCGGGCGACTCACTCGAGATAGGCCGCAACGTGAGGCACCGTATCGAAAACACCGGCGATCGTCCGCTTGTTTTCATAGAGGTCCAGTGTGGGGAGGTTCTGGATGAGGGCGACCTTGTTCGGTTCGAGGACGACTATGGCCGGGCCACCTGATCTGTGCACCACATCCAAGTGATAACAATCAGCTAGGAAGACCTAGGTGAGTAAAAAGACGTTGAAGGCTGAAAGGACGCATATTCTTGTATGCACAGGCACAGCTTGTGTGTCTGCGGGCGCATTTGAGGTCATCAAGGCTTTGAGGAAGGAGCTCCAGAGGCACGGCCTACAAGAGGAGATAATTGTGGTCCCGACCGGCTGTAATGGATTTTGCGAGAATGGGCCGCTGGTTCTTTTTCAGCCTGAGGATATTCTTTATCGGCGTGTGAGGGTCGAGGACATCTCATTGCTGGTGGAGGAGCACTGCCTGAAGGGTCGGCCTGTGCCAAGCCTGATGTATGTGCCACCTGGGGGGAAATCGCCAATCCCTTCCAGAAAGGACATTGAGTTTTTCAAGCACCAGAAGCTCGTTGTTCTGCGTAACAGGGGGCGGATTAACCCAGAGAACATCAACGACTACATTGCGTTCGACGGGTATATGGGGCTTGCCAAGGCGCTGAGAGAGATGACGCCTGAGGAGATAATCGAGGAGCTCAAGGTTGCAGGGCTGAGGGGGCGTGGCGGCGCCGGATTCCCGACGTTCAAGAAGTGGGAGATATGCAGGGCACAGCCGGCGACTCCCAAATATATCATCTGTAATGCTGATGAGGGCGATCCCGGGGCGTTCATGGACAGGAGCGTGCTTGAGGCGGACCCGCACGCGGTTATCGAGGGCATGGCGATCGGCGCCAAGGCGATCGGTGCCCAACAGGGGTTCGTTTACGTCAGGATGGAATACCCTCTGGCCGTTGAGCGCGTCAAGAAAGCGATCGCACAGGCCGAGGAAAATGGCCTTTTGGGCGATGACATCTTGGGCAGCGGCCTTAGATTTAATCTCTCTGTCATTAGGGGCGCAGGGGCTTTCGTGTGCGGCGAGGAAACGGCGCTTATGAGTTCCATTGAGGGGAAAGTGGGAAGGCCGAGGCCGAGGCCACCGTTTCCAGCCGTGAGTGGACTTTGGGGCAAGCCGACCAATATCAACAATGTGGAGACCTGGGCCAACGTGGCGCAGATCATGCTCAATGGCGGTGATTGGTTTTCGCAGCTTGGCACGGAGAACAGCAAGGGCACCAAGATTTTCTCTCTTGTGGGCAAGGTCAACAACACTGGCCTCGTGGAGGTCCCGATGGGGATAACGATCAGGGAGATAGTCTTTGGGATTGGCGGTGGCATCCCCGGAGGCAGGCAGTTCAAGGCTGTTCAGATGGGCGGCCCCTCAGGAGGGTGTCTGCCAGAATCGATGCTGGACATGCCGATCGACTATGAGAGCCTCAAGAGTGCGGGCTCCATGATGGGGTCAGGTGGCCTTGTGGTGATGGACGAGAAGACCTGCATGGTTGATGTGGCGAGGTATTTCATGAATTTTCTTGCCAGCGAGTCATGCGGCAAGTGCAGCAGCTGTCGGATAGGGCTTGTGCGCATGTTGGAGATATTGACCAGAATCTGCGATGGCAAGGGCAGACAGGGCGATGTGGAGCGCCTTGAAGAGCTGGGAACGGTGATCAAAGAGACGGCCATGTGCGGCCTCGGACAGACCTCCGCCAACCCGGTGCTATCAACGATACGTTACTTCAGGGATGAATACGAT
>CAZKNE010000175.1:0-5197 GCA_964554005.1 uncultured bacterium
AGGTATAGCTGGGCCTCAAATGTTGGGGTAGTTGTAAGTCTTCGTATTCATTGGCAAGTAATTTTGGGCAATAGTTAGGTAGGGATTATGGCAAAAGCTGTCAAGAGGAAAGGCCGCAGGGTAGCAAAGCGCAGGGAGAAGCGAGTTGTTCCCGAGGGTGTAATTCACATCCAATCGACGTTCAACAACACGATTATTACAGTAGCTGACAGGTATGGGAACGTGATTGCGTGGTCTAGTGCTGGCAAGATGGGTTTCAAGGGCTCGAGAAAGGGGACGCCTTTTGGGGCGCAAGTAGCGGCACGTGCTGCGGCGCAATCAGCGATTGGGATGGGCATGCGGAAGGCCGAGCTTTACGTGCGGGGGCCGGGCTCGGGCCGGGACACCGCGATGAAGGCGTTGCAGTCAGAGGGGATAGAGGTAACGCTGATGCGGGACGTTACGCCGATCCCGCACGATGGTTGCAGGGCTCCGAAGCGGCGTAGAGTCTAGGTTCATTTAGGAGTTATTTTGGGAGAGTCATTTGGGTAGGTATTTGGGTGCGTCCTGCAAGCTGTGCAGGCGAGAGAACGAGAAGCTCTTTTTGAAGGGTGAGCGTTGTACTTCTGCTAAGTGCTCGTTTGGCAGGCGTAAATATGCCCCGGGGGCACACGGCCGGCGCCGTCGGAAGGAGTCGGACTATCGAGTTCGGCTTCGGGAAAAGCAGAAGGTTCGGCTTTACTACGGACTTCTGGAGCGGCAGTTCAAGAAGACCTTCGTTGAGGCGGAACGTATGCGGGGCGTTACAGGCGAGAATCTTCTGCGGATTCTTGAGCTAAGGCTTGACAACGTTGTGTATCGCGCTGGGTTTGCAGTATCACGTGCTCAGGCCAGACAGCTTGTGGGACACAGGCATTTTCAAGTTGATGGTAAGGTCGTGAACATTCCGTCCTATAGGCTACGGTCTGGTCAGGTGGTCTCGGTGTGTGAGAAGAGCAGGGAGAACAAGAGCTGTCCCGTTTTCAACGCAATAGAGACCATGGGGAGCAGAGGCAAATTTCGGCCTCGTTGGTTGGAGGCTAGCGATGAGGAGTTCACGGTGTTCGTCAAGGAGCAGCCCAGGCGAGAGGACATCGTTGATATCCCGATCAAGGAGCAGTTGATCGTGGAGCTCTACTCTTAATAGTGGCGTTTTGGCCGTTCTGCATTGTGCAGGGTGTGGCAGGGGATTTGGCAGTTGTCCGTAACTGGAGGGCGGAAATAGGATGCATTGGAAAGGGATAAACAAGCCCAAGGGCTTTGTCACACAGGAGGCTACCCAGTTTTATGGGAGATTCACGGCGGAGCCTTTTGAACGCGGGTTTGGAGTTACCATTGGCAACTCGCTCAGAAGGGTGCTTCTGTCCTCCTTGAAGGGGTGGTCGGTAACGGCCGTCGAGATAGAGGGCGTTGACCATCAATTTGCGTCTGTGCCGGGTGTGGTAGAGGACGCGACAGAGATAATCCTGAACATTAGGAAATTGAGGGTGAAGCTCTCGGTGTTTCACCCCAAGGTGGTTTACTTAAGCGCCAAAGGCCCCCGGAAAGTGACAGCTGCGGACATAAAGCCTGACCCTGACGTGGAGCTGCTCAGCCCTGATATCCACATCGCGGAGCTGGACGAGGGGGCTAAGCTTAACCTTGCCATAAGAATCGAATATGGCCGCGGATACGTGCCCGCAGAACAGCACGTTTTTGATGATCTGCCAGAGGGCTGGATACCAGTCGACTCGGTTTTCTCGCCGATCGCGAAGGTCGATTTCAGGGTTCAGAACGTTCTGCATCTTGAACGCGCCGACTATGACCGGCTTCTTCTTGAGGTCTGGACAGACGGAAGCATCGACCCGCTTGATGCAACTGCGCACGCCTCGAAGATACTGAAGGACATCTTTTTGAACTTCATTACGTTCGAGGAGCCGGCGGAACCTGAGGAGGAGGAGAAGAGCGAGGAGAAGATTGAGATCAATCCGAATTTGAGGAAGAGCATCGAGGAACTGGACCTCGGGTCGAGGCCGATGAATTGCCTACGGACAGCCAGGATCATTTCTGTGGCTCAGCTAGTAAGCAAGACAGACCAGGACCTTTTGAAGTTGGAGAACTTTGGCAAGGAATCGCTTCGGGAGGTCAAGAAGGTATTGGCGGAGCTGGACCTTGGCTTGGGCCGGGACCTGAGTCAGATCGAGGAGCTAGAACCGTATCTGCAAGCAGGGCAAGGTGCGGAGGAAGAGCCGGAAGAAAATGGACCGCCGCAGAAGGCCGAGCCTAAGAAAGAAGCTAAGGCGGTAAAAGCAAAACCCCGGAAGCGGGCGCCCAGCACCAGTAAGTCCAAAGAACCGGACGCTAAACAGGAGCAGCCTCAGGAGGAGGAGCAGGAAAAACAGCAGCAGGCAGCCTCACCTCCCAAGAAAAAGCGAACAAGGACGCCGCGAAAGAAGGAGGCTCCAGCGGTTGTGGCTAGCCCTGAGAGTCAAGAGGATGAACAGGGAGAAGAGAGCAAATGAGGCACAGGGTCTCTGGGAGGAATCTTAGTAGAGGTACCGCACATAGGATAGCGTTATTGCGCAATCTTGCGACAGCGCTGTTCAGGCATGAGCGGATATGCACCACACTGGCCAAGGCAAAAGAGGCACGCCGTTTCTCTGAGCGTCTCATAACTCTTGGCAAGAAGGACAGCTTGCACGCTAAGCGGCTCGCAGCGAGGCATATCTCGGACAAGGCTGTGCACAAGAAGCTGTTCACCGAGATAGCGCCCAGGTTTGTTGACCGCCCAGGCGGCTACACGAGGATGTTCAAACTTGGCCGCCGGAAGGGCGATAGCGCCCCCATGGCTCTTATTGAGCTTGTTGAGAGGGCGCCCGAGGAGAAGACCAAGAAAAAGGCCACGAAGAAGGCCACGAAGTAGGCTCTGGCGTGTGATGCGTAAGGGCAGTAATGCTTGTCGATCAGTTGCCTCCGTTGACGTGCCGGATTCGTGCTATCTTGCTTGAGCAGAGGCCCGCAGCGCACATATAGTTGTGGGAGATTGGATTGATCGAGCGCGTCTTGAAGGCCTGATTGACTTAAGATACTAGTTGCGCTTTGACGGGCCGGGCTCTGAACACACTGACCGGGAGCTTAGGTATGATAAACGTAGGGTGTGTTGGTTCTGGGGCGTGGGGAAGGAACCTTGTGCGCACATTTGCCGCTCTTCCGCACTGCAAGCTGCTTTACTGCTGCGACGTCGATCCTGAAGTCCGGCAACGCGTAGCGAAAGCATATCCGGGCTGTAAGACAACAGGCTCATTTGCTGAAGTTCTACGGGATGATGCGGTTGATGCCGTCGCCATTGCATCACCAGCCAAACTGCATTACGAGCACGCAAGGGCTGCACTTCTGGCTGGCAAGCATGTCTTTGTCGAGAAGCCCATGTCGCTCGCCTCGAGCGATGCTGAGAGTCTAATCGAGCTTTCAGAGAGCCGAGGTCGGACACTGATGGTTGGGCACCTTCTGCTCTATCATCCGGCAATTACGAGGTTGAAGGAGCTCATTCAGGCTGGCGAGCTGGGCGAGGTCTATTATCTTTATTCCCAGCGGACGAACCTCGGCAGGGTCCGGTCGGACGAGAGCGCGCTTTGGAGCTTCGCTCCACACGATCTCTCCGTTGCGATGTATCTTTTGGACGAGGAGCCTTCAAGTGTCTCGGCGGACGGTCAGGCCTACTTGCAGTCAGGGATTGAGGACGTTGTGTTTCTGACGCTTCACTTTCCAGGCGGCAAGATGGCGCACGTTCAGGTCAGCTGGTTGGACCCGCACAAGGTGAGGCGCTTGACGGTTGTGGGGAGCAAGAAGATGGTTGTTTTTGACGATGTTGAGTCGATGGAGAAGCTTAAGATCTATGATAAAGGCGTCAGATTGCCGTCTTATGATTCCTATGGGGACTCGATTACGGTGCGGTTTGGGGACATCTACTCGCCTCGGATAGATGTTAAGGAGCCGCTTGGGATAGAATGTGAGCATTTCCTAAGTTGCGTGGAGTCGGGCGACAGGCCGCTCACAGACGGGAGAGACGGTCTGAGGGTTGTCAGAGTGCTTGAGAAAGCAGATCAGGCGCTGAGGCAATGAGATGACAGAGGAGATGGCGGTGCGGCAGAAGAGTTATTTTGTTCACGAGACGTCGGTTGTGGACCCCGGGTCTGAGATAGGTGAGGGCACACAGGTCTGGCACTTCTCACACATAATGGCCGGAGCCAAGATTGGGAAGCGCTGCAAGCTGGGGCAGAACGTTTTTGTGGCGAAAGGTGCTGTTCTTGGCGACAACTGCAAGATTCAGAATAACGTGTCGCTTTACGAGGGGGTTATTCTCGAGGATGACGTGTTCTGCGGGCCATCGATGGTTTTCACGAACGTCAAGACGCCCAGATCGGCGTTCGTGCGTAACACGAGCAGCGACTACTTTCGGACGATTGTAAAGAGGGGCGCGTCAATTGGGGCGAACGCCACGGTCATCTGCGGGGTTACGATTGGCCGTCATGCTTTTGTTGGGGCAGGCTCGGTTGTGAGTCGGGATGTGCCCGATTATGCGCTGGTTTATGGTGTGCCGGCGGTTGTGAAGGGTTGGGCCTGCGAGTGCGGCGTGCAGCTTGTTTTCTCAAGCGATGGTGAGGCTCAATGTCCCGAGTGTGGGCGTGAATACTTAATTGAAGGAACGACAGTGAGGAGGAGATAGTGCAGGTTCCACTGCTTGACCTAAAGCCACAGTTTGCGAAGATAAGGGATGAGGTCAAACAGGCCATAGACAGGGTCTTGGAGACGCAAGTGTTCGTGCTTGGCCCTGAAGTGCAGAAGCTGGAACAGGAGGTCGCCGAATACAGCGGTACCAAGTTCGGGGTGGGGTGCGCCTCGGGAACGGACTCGATCCTTCTGAGCCTCATGGCGGCTGGCGTGTCGCTTGGGGATGAGGTGATAACCACGCCCTACACGTTCTTCTCCACGGCTGGCTCAATCTCTCGTGTCGGCGGCATTCCCGTATTCGTCGATATTGACGCAGAGACCTACAACATCGATCCCTCGCTGATCGAGTCCCGGATAACGCCCAGGACGAAGGCGATCATCCCCGTCCACCTTTTCGGTCAGTGTGCCGACATGGGTCCCATTCTTGAGATCGCCGAAGAGCACGGGCTTTATGTCATAGAGGATGCGG
>CAZKNE010000176.1:0-5190 GCA_964554005.1 uncultured bacterium
GATGACGGCGAGGTCCATCATTTGAGGGCGCTCATGGACGAGATCTTCGGCGAAAGCAACTTCATCGCCAACGTAGTATGGCAGAAGAAGTATAGTCCCCAGAACGATGCAAAGTATTTGTCGGACATGCACGATTTCATAATCGTCTATGCAAAACATAGGAATTATGGCAACGAGATCGGTGGCTGGGTAAGAAATCTGCTACCCAGAACCGAGAAGCAGGATGAGCGCTACAGCAATCCGGACAATGATCCCCGAGGCGATTGGAAATCGAGCGGACTGGACGCAAAGACCTACATGGCAGCCTATGATTACCCCATAGAAACTCCTTCAGGGAGACTCGTCAACCCGCCCAAGGGTAGCTCATGGCGTGTGGGGCCCGAAAGGTTCGCACAGCTTGTTTCCCAGGGCCGGATTTGGTTCGGCCCAAGCGGTGAGAGCGTGCCCTCGATCAAGAGGTTTTTGAGCGATGTCCAACGAGGGATCGTCCCCGTGACAATCTGGTTCAGGCAGGAGGTTGGGGACAACGAGTCGTCCAAGAAAGAGATAAAGGGGATATTCCCCGAATCATCCACCCCGTTTCAGACAGCCAAACCCGCCAGACTGATAGAGAGGATACTCCAAATCGCAACGAGCGAGAGCTCCATCGTGCTGGACTCGTTTGCCGGGCCGGCAGCACAGCCCACGCTGTCTTGGCTCTAAACAAGGAGGACGGTGGCAACCGTCGGTTCATCTTGGTGGAGTGCGAGGATTACGCCGATCGGATCACGGCGGAGCGCGTTCGTCGAGTGATTAAGGGTGTTCCGGGAGCCAGGGACGAGGCGCTGAGGCAAGGTCTTGGCGGGAGCTTCAGCTACTTCGAGCTTGGCAAGGCGGTCGAGCTGGAGAGCATTCTGGAAGGCGACAACATGCCGACTTATCGAGAGCTTGCGCGCTACGTTTTCTATACTGCGACGGGCGAGGAGTTCGATGAGAGCGCTGTTGACGAGAGGACACGCTTCATAGGCGAGAGCCGGAACTATCAGGTTTACCTGTTCTATGAGCCCGACGTCGCTAAGTTGAAGAACACGGCCTTGACGCTGGACGTTGCAGAAGCCCTCCCCTCGCTGAAGGAAGGCAAGCGGCGCCTCGTATTTGCGCCGACGAAATACCTTGATCAGCACTTCCTGGACGAGTTTCGCATTGACTTCGCACAGCTGCCGTTTGAGATATACAATTTGGTCAAGTAGGGGATAGTGGAGCACCGTTTACCGAACATTCAGGTGAGTTCATGCGACTGAAGGAATACCAGCAGAGGGCGTTAGAGGCGATCGGCACGTATCTCGAATGCCTGTCCGAGATGCGGGGTAAGGCCGAGACGATAACTGATCCGGATCTTGAGATTGATTTTCCGGCGAAGGCTTGGGAGAAGACGAGAGTCACTCGCCGTTACGTTTCACGCAAGAATGGGCTGGGCAAGCCTCTCCCGACGTTCTGCCTCAAGATCCCTACTGGCGGCGGCAAGACCCTTTTGGCGGTGAAGACGATTGACCTGGTGAACAGGATCTACCGAAAACGAAGGACTGGGCTTGTGCTGTGGATCGTGCCCTCAACCCAGATTTACCGACAGACGTTTCGGAGCTTGAAGGACCGGGACCATCCTTACCGGCAGCACCTCGATCTGGCTAGCGCCGGCCGAACCAAGATACTTGAGAAGTCTGACCGGTTTCTGCCGCAAGATGTCACCGAGAACCTGATCGTGCTCATGCTCATGCTTCCGTCGGCCAACCGTCAGACCAAGGAGACGCTCAAAGTGTTCAAGGACAGTGGCGGCTTCCAGGCCTTCTTTCCTTCTGAGGACGACGTCGAGGGCCAGAATGAGCTTTTGCGCCGATTTCCCAATCTCGACAGCTACGGAACGAAGACTGGCTTTTGGGGGAGGCAGATCAAGACCTCGCTGGGCAACACGTTGAGGACCCTTTCTCCTCTCATTATCCTCGACGAGGGCCACAAGGCTTACAGTGAGATCGCACAAGGCACGTTGCATGGTTTCAACCCGTGCCTCATCGCGGAGCTATCGGCGACGCCCGCGAAGAAAAGCAACATCCTCGTGGACATTACTGGCCGGGAACTACACCGCGAGGAGATGATCAAGCTTGATCTACATATAACGAATAAGAAGAGTCCGGATTGGAAAGACACCCTTCTCGCTGCCGTCGAGAGGCGCAACCTGCTCGAGGCAAGGGCGAGCGAATACCGATCGAACACGGGCGTCAACATCCGTCCGATCTGCCTAATTCAGGTGGAGCGAACCGGTAAGAAGCAGGAGGGAGGCCCTTACATTCACTCGGAGCAGGTGCGAGAACATCTGGTGAAGATAATCGGTGTGCCTGCCGAGCAGGTGGCGGTGAAAACCAGTGAGAAGGACGAGCTGAAGGATGTGGATGACACTGGAGGGCTTCTGGCGCCCGATTGCCAGGTCCGATACATCATCACAAAACAGGCCCTACAAGAAGGTTGGGACTGCGCTTTCGCGTATGTCCTTGCGATCCTGACCAATCCTTCGTCGCGAAACGCGCTAATTCAGCTTGTCGGTAGGATATTGCGCCAGCCCTACGCGAGGAAAACGCACGTCCCAGAGCTCGACGAAAGCTACGTCTTCAGTTTCCAGCAGCACGCTGTGAAATTACTGGACAGCATTAGGCAGGGCTTTGAGCGCGAGGGATTAGGGGATCTGCGAGACCATATTGCGGTAGATCAGGAAGGGGGCGCCGAGGGTCCCACCCGACATTCCCGAGTCAGAAAGCGTTTCGAGGAAGCGGCAAGCCGGACCATTCTTCCGGTCTTCGCCGTAAAGGACGCAGAGGGCTGGCGGCCTGTGAATTATGAGATGGACATCATGTCTCGAATACCGTGGCAGGATGTCAATCTGCAGCCAGTCATGGAGCTGACGCTTTCGCCAAATGAGAAGGGGGACAGCCAGCAGGTTGTGACTCTCTCGGACGAGCCCGGAGATGTGATTATGCAAAAGGAGGTGCGCGAGCTTAAAGGAGGCGGCATACGCGTTGATCCCGTTTTTATGACGTGTCATCTTTCTGACATTGTGCCAAATCCCTGGCAAGCTTATGAATTCGCCAAGAGCGTTCTGACGCACTTCCGGCAGAGGCCAGGCGCCAAGGCAGAACTCGAGCGACTTATTGGGAGCAATTTCGTTTCCATCATTACGTATCTGCGCAGGAGATTAGAGATTGAGCGAGATCGCTTGTCCGAGCATATCTTCCGGACCATGCTGAAAGAGGACCAACTCCGTTTTCTTGTTATCGGTAATGACTTCAATTGGGGTCCCCCGAAGTCCATCTCAGTCCCCGCAAAGGCCAAGAGACTTACCCGATCGGACGGAGATCAGCTCCAGTTGAGCCTGTTCGATTTTGTCCCAGAGGACGACTTGAACCAGACCGAGAAGGCGGTGGCGTGGTATTTGGACACGCAGCGCCGGCTGTTCTTTTGGTATCGTAACCGGTCACGGCACGACTACTCGATCCAGGGCTGGCGTCAACATCGGATCTATCCGGACTTCATCTTCACTGCGTTAGACAGGGATAGAACCGAGACCACAACCGATTACGACCGGGTTTATGTGGTGGAGACGAAAGGAATGCATCTGAAGGGCGATCCTAGAACGAAGTACACCCGGAAGCTGTTCCACATCTGCACCCAGCAGGCCAAGTCTCGCAATTGGAACGAGCTGGGGCTTCAGATGAAAGACAAGATTCTCCGATTCGAGGTGCTGCCTGAAGACGAATGGGAGGCGAGGCTCAATCAGATGCTCTACGATAGCCGCCGGTTATAGACCTCACCCCGCCGCCAGTATCCTCGCTGCGACCCAGGCCATTGTCGAGGCGCCTATGCTCAGGACACGCTCGTCAATCACAGCGGCAGCTTTATCCCTCCTGTAACCAGCTCGCTCAGCAGCAGTATCTTCTGCCGGAAGTACTCGTGCAGCGTGATTGTCTCGCCTCGAGGGATGATGCCGAGTTTATACTGGATAAGGAACAGCACGTTCCAAAGAACAAACACTCCGGCCAGACACCAGACGACTGGGGCCTTCCATAGACGTCTGCGCTCGAGAAATCGATCTACCAGGGTCGCGAGGCCGAACGCGAAGAACGGATATGCGGCGATGAACTGCCGGTGCCCAAACGACCAGCCTCCCCACCAGGTAGTGAAGCAGCTGAGAAGGAGCCAGATGCCCAAGACCGCAATCAGGCCTGAAGCCGGAAGGGCAAGGTGTTTTTTCCTTCGTATCGTCATTAGAATGAGGCCGACGAGACCTAGCCCAAGAATCGGATGCCAGGTTATGAAGCCGTGCTTTAAGGAGAACGCGACGCGCCAGGCTGCTTGGAGGCTCGAGAGAGAGAGCGAGAACTGGGCGGCGGGCGCGTCTGGGCGGTAAGGGTTAATGAGGGCTGATCCGAAAATGATTTTCTGAGCGATAAACTGCGGTATGGACGTGCAGAATGCGCCGAGGAAGATGAGGGTGGGAGGCTTCAGGATGTCCTTCCAGACGTTACGAATCTCTGCGCTTAGGGATCGGCGTTTTGCTGCAAAGTCGAGGAGAAGATATGCGAGGATAGCGAAGGCGTAAATGGCGTTCAGAATGTGCACCGATACCGCAAACCCCAACCAGCACCCCGCGAGAAGCCACCAGCTGGACTTGCTCGTCCGGCTCGCGCTCCCGAGGCACAAAAGCATTAGCAGGATGGCAGCGAGGCTTACCGAGTGCGACATTGGCAGGAGTGGGAACGCGTAATACAAGAGCGGTGTTGAGAGAAAAAACAGCAGTGCAATCAGAAGCGGACGCTTGGCGCCAACGTCCCGTCTTAACCACCAAGCCAGCAGGAAAATCGCAAGCGCCGACCAGAGAACGTTCCCCACATACCAAGCCTGCTCAAACAGCGGCACGTACTTGAACTCCGGCCGCACGGGGAAGCAGCCCTTCTCAAGCGAAACTACAAGATATGCCGCTGTGTAAAACGGCGCCAACGCGACCGCCATCCCGACTCCGTGTGGCTCTGCCCTGTAACCCGTAGCCGTCTTTGGCCACTGGCCGGACCTGAGGAACTCCGGCGAGAAATGCGCATATTCGTTCTCAAAGTCGAGGTCGCCGTCAAAAAACAGAGACGGAAGGAACACATAGTATTCGACGGGATC
>CAZKNE010000177.1:0-5188 GCA_964554005.1 uncultured bacterium
CGCCTTTGCCGAGCAGCTCCCGCTAGGGATATTCACACGGCCACCCAAATCAGAGTCCGCACCGGACGATCTCAAGCTTAATGTGGAGGACCTGCCGGACAAGCGCCTCCCCGAAATGGTTGAGAAGGCGCTCGAGAGGCTGGCGAGGTCCAGGCGCGAGACGGGCAGAGCCGGTGTCCGTGAACCCAAGCCCTGGTCGCTTGCGCCATCTCGGCCGAACGAGAAGGTGAGGATGCCTAAGATCGCACCATTGGAAGCGGTGTCGGGCCCGAAAGAGAGGCCCACGGTCAACGTGGAGTCCATCATAGGACCTGTCTCGGCGAGGCGCATCGTTTATCGTCCGTCGTTAGGCCAGGTGATGATCTCGACACCGGGCAGCGTCCGGATCAAGTTTTGGGTGCAGCCTGACGGCGCTGTTGCCAGGATTCTCTTCGAGCGGAAGCTCGACGCGAGCCTCGACGACTACTCTCTCAGATACGTTCGAGGACTCAGGTTCGAGCCGCTGCCCGAGGGCAAGAACTACGTTGAGTGGGGCACGATAACCATAGCCTTCCGGCCGGAATAGGCCGCGACTACCCTTTGGAAACCAACCGCTCTCTGTGGGAAACAGAAGTTTCGCAGATCTTGAGCGGGCTCGTCGGGTTATTTGGTATATGGGCCTGATTCTCCATGGTTCCAGCTGGAATTGGACCTGACCGGACGCCGTGCCTGAGGTCGCCCTGAAGAGGCGCAAACCGCGAATGCACACGATTTGACACGAATGCGAAAGCGCCACGTTGACTCGCAGGGCCATGAACGATAGCCTTGCGCTAAGAATCGGACCTGAACAGGGACTGAAACAGAGAGTTCGAGGCCTCAAATGAAATGCCAAAACTGCGGAACCCAATTACCAGATGGGGCGAAGTTCTGCCTGGAGTGCGGCGAGAAGCTGGGCCCGGCCAGACAGGCGATCCTCCCGGAGCAAGAGATCGCCGAGATTCAGAAGCGCTCGCAGACGGATGAATACGCCTCGAAACTGAGCGAGATCGCAGAGCAGGGCATCGCCATCGAGCGCCGGGACGTTGCGGTCCTGTTCGTTGATGTATCCGGTTTCACACCAATGTTCGCTGCGCTTGGTTTAGAGCAGGTGCGTGAGGTGATGCGCGACGTATATTCCGTCATGTCCGGCGCGATAACGCGTTGCGGCGGCTACGTTGACAAGTTCATCGGCGATGAGGTGATGGCGATCTTCGGGGCGCCTCTTGCGCTCGAGCGTCCCTGCGAACGGGCGATAACGGCCGTTGATGAGATAGAGATCGGACTTGCCGCGGTAAACTTCCACTTCAAGGACATCTTGCAGTTGCCGCTCTCAGTCCACGCTGGCGTAGCGTTCGGCCAGGTTGAGGCGGGCAAGCTCGGCGATGATCGGAAGCTCGAATACACCATCCTGGGCGAGACCGTCAACCTCGCCAAGCGCCTCACAGATGCGGCGTTCGCCAAGACCGTTCTTGTCTCGTCAAAGGCCAAGTCTCTTGCAGAGGAGGCGTTCGATTTTGAGAGCCTCGGCGTCCAGCAGATGTCGGGCATAGCAAAGCCGTTGGAGGTCTTCCGCTTGGTCGGCCCAAAACCAGTCACGGGCGAGCGCATCGGCTTTTCTGAGCTCGGCGCGTCGATGTTCGGTCGGGACGATGAGTTCACCGCTCTGAAGGATTCGTTCGGCAAGCTTCAAGAGTGCTACCCCGAGCCGAAGCCGTGCAAGCCGGGCGAGGCCGAGTTCCGTGATTCCTCGCACATCTTCGGCATCACGGGCGAGGCGGGCATCGGCAAGTCCAGGCTGAAGCGCGAGCTCAGACATCATATCCACGAGCTAGTCGGCCGTCGAGGCGCGAGAGTCCTGACTGGCGGCAGCTGGGGCATCGGCAAAACGCCGCTTTACTGGCCGATCAAGGAGCAGATCGCCTCAGCGCTCGGGTTCGATCTGACTGCTAGCACGCAGGTCATCGAGGAGGGTCTGTCAAGGCTCGAGAATGATGCGGCGTTAGATGCGGAGCACGTACCCTACATCTATCACCTCTTTGGCCTGAAGTTCCCTGGCGACCCGCTGGCCCAGCTGGAGCCAAAATCCATCAAGGACAACCTCTGGATAGCGATTAGGAAGCTCTACGAGCGCTGGTCGGTCGAGAAGCCGCTCGTTTTGGTCTTCGAGGATATGCACTGGGCCGACGGCGGCACCGTAGATTACCTCGAGTATCTCTCCGATTTTGTCAGCGACTTCCCTGTTTTTGTCCTCTTGCTGTATCGGTCCGGCTACGAGCCGAAGTTCGGCAAGATCGAGCGGATTCCCTTCACGGAGCTTGAGGTCGGACCGCTATCCGACGCCGCCGAGAACGACCTATTGCGCTTCTACCTGGCCTCGGGCGAGGCGGAGCAGGCGCTTATCCGGCGCCTCAAGAAATACTCGGAGGGGAACCCGCTCTTTGCGGAGGAGTTTCTTCACCTCCTTTTGGAGCGGGGCAAGCTCACGCTTCAGGATGGCAAGATGCATCTGACCGGACCGGTCGAGAAGATGCCAGTTCCGACGGGGCTTTCCGGCGTCTTAGCCGAGCGCTTCGACCGGCTAACTCGCGGCGACAAGCGGGTGGCCTACTACGGCGCCGTCATTGGCCGCTCTTTTCTTTACGGTCTTCTCTCTGACGTTCACGGCCGGCTGCACGGCTCTCGAGAGGTGAAGGACGCCATCCAGACGCTGCTTTCACGTGAGATAGTCTTCGAGATGGCAGTCGAGCCAGACCTCGAGTACATCTTCAAGCACGCTTTGACGCGGGAGATGCTCGTCTCGCGTCTGGTCGATAGCCTCCGCCGGGAGCTTTCTAGGCTGATCGCGACACGCATCGAGGAGCTCTACGTGGACCGGTTAGATGAGTTTCACGGGACGCTCTCCGAGCACTACGAGATAGCCGGTGACTTGGGAAAGGCCGCCCGCCACGCCGCGTTCTGCGCCATCCACGAGCAGAAGCAGCAGCGCAATTTTGAGGCGCTCGACGCCTTTGAACGCTACGACCGTCTATGTCACGGCCTTGACGCCAACCCCCTGTCGCCAGAGGAACGTGCCGAGCTACTTGAGGCACGAATAAATGTGCTGGACGTCCTGGGACGCTGGGACGATGCCCTGCCTCTGTGTGACGAGTTGGCAAGGCTCGACAACGGGAAATGGCGCGCCAAGGCGCTGAATTCGCAGGCCTGGATCGAATCCCTGACTGGGGGCTACAACGAATCGCTTGACCTCGCCAAAGAAGCCCTTCACTTGGTCCGTCGAACTCAGGATCGCAAGCAGCAGTCGCGTTCAATTAGCCAGATCGCCAAGGTCCACTTCGTGCGTGGCGATTACGACGAGGCGCTGCGCTGCTATGACGAAGCGCTTGCGATGCATCGTGAGTTGGGCGACAAGCGCGGCATCGCGACAGTCGTGGTCAACATCGGCAGTGTGTACGTGAGGCGTGGCGACTACGACGAGGCGCTGCGATGCTATGACGAGGCCCTTTCAATCCATCGGGAGTTGGGCAGCAAGCGCTCCATCGCGATAGTTCTGAGCAACATCGGCCTCGTCCACGATAGCCGTGGCGACTATGACGAAGCACTGCGCTGCTATGAGGAGGCGCTTTCGATACATCGGGAGTTGGGCGACAAGAGCGGCATCGCGCTCGTCGTGGGCAACATCGGCCTCGTCCACGATAGGCGCGGCGACTATGACGAAGCGCTGCGCTGCTATGAGGAGGCGCTTGCGATACATCGGGAGTTGGGCGACAAGAGCGGCATCGCGCTCGTCGTGGGTAACATCGGCGTCGTCCATGCGGACCGTGGCGATTACGACGATGCGATGCGATATTATGACGAGGCGCTTTCCATCCATCGGGAGTTGGGCGCGAAGGGCTGGATTGGGCTTATTCTCAACAACATCGCGAGCGTCCATGCGGAGCGCGGCGAATGGCTCGAAACGCGTGAAGCGGCGGGGGAGGCGGAGCAGCTCTTTCGTGAAACTGGCGATGCTCAATATGCCCCCGAGACGCTGTCGATTCTCTGCCGTTGCTACGCTGCTCAGCGCGACTGGAAGGCCTTCTCGTCGGACGAGACTGAGGCTTTATCTGTCTCAGAGCAGATAGGGAATACCGAGCTGACGCTTCTCTGCCTACTCAACCTCGGCAAGGCGCACGTTCAGATCGCAGAGTGGCACGATGAGCCTCAGGGCGAGCCGCCGCCGCTATCGCGCGACGAGGCCATAGGCAAGGCCGCCGACTACGCGAAGCAGGCCAAAGAGCTCGCTGAGGCGAAGGGCATGAAGGGCTACGTTAAGAAGGCGGACGCACTGCTGGCGAAGATTCAGGAAATCAGGCAAGCAGAGGCCAATGGACGCTGAAAGACCGAGCTGCCCCGAGGTTGGTCTCTTGTCATTCATGGGACCAAGCGTCTAGAGGGCAGATGCTGTGGGCAACGATATATATGGATTCTAAGGTCGAGCTGAAGCGGATAAGGAACCAGGCTTCAGCTGAGAATGTGCGAGTCACGCTGCACGCACATCAGGAGATGGTTGAGGAGGGGATAACACTTGATGATCTTCTGGACGCAATCGAGAGCTCGTGCATCCTCGAGGACTATCCTGAACACCGGCGGGGGTCTTGCTGTTTGCTTTGTGGATACACGGGCAGCGCCCGCCCGATTCACGTTGTTTGCACTACAGGCCGTGAAGAGCTTATAGTAATCACAGTGTATGAGCCTAAACCGCCTAAATGGGTAACACCAACTCAGAGGAGGTTATAGATTATGAAATGTAGCATTGAGGGTTGCCCCGGCGAGTGTGAGGAGCATCTGATCGCTCACACAGTGCGGCACAATGGGCAGCTGATTGTCATAGACCACGTCCCAGCGCAGGTCTGCTGCGAGTGTGGGGACGTTCTTCTGAGTCCGGATACGATTCGTCGGATCGAGGCCCTGCTTGGGACTCCAGCAGAGCCAGTTGGCGCGGCACCGCTGTATGAGTATGCGTGAATATCGGGTCATCCGAATGATGATCTGGCACCCGGCACGCTAAACAGTATATTCAAACAGGCAGGACTGAAGAGGAGCTGAAATGCATCGTTTCCTTGTGGTGATTGAGAAGGCGGGCAGCAACTACTCGGCATATTCGCCTGATCTGCCGGGCTGCGTGGCTACT
>CAZKNE010000178.1:0-1901 GCA_964554005.1 uncultured bacterium
CGCGCATCAGGAGATGGTCGAGGAGGAGATCGCGCTTGATGAAGTTCTGGACGCGATCGAGAACTCGTCCATCCTCGAGGACTATCCTGAGCACCGACGAGGCCCTTGCTGTTTGTTGGGTGGATATGCGCGCAATGGCCGCCCGATTCACGTGGTTTGCACTACTGGCCGCGAAGAGCTTATAGTAATCACAGTGTATGAACCTAAACCGCCGAAATGGGTAACACCAACAAAGAGGAAGTTACGAATATGAGATGCAGCATTGAGCGCGTCCTGCGCCATTTCTGGAGTTACCTCCTCTTGTTCGGTACCCAGCGTGTTGGCGGCAAGTTCCTCACAGTACTCGGACGGCAAGGCGATCTCGATGGTCCTCTTAAATGGGCCTTTGAAACTTATGCTGCAATGCAGGTAGCTGGAAAACTCATCGGATGGAAGCTCCTCCTTTGGCGTCTCCTCGCCAAACGCAAAAGCTACCTGCTCGAGAACTTGACAGAAGACGTCTGTTAAGGTCTCATGAATCTTGTCGTTCATTGTTGCCTCCTAGCCTCAGTTTCCTAGTTATGTAATCGGGGTAGTCGTATTGGGCTTTCTGGAGCGGCATGTTGGCGAGTTGCCTTGTATTACCCCGCAGGGAGTATCGTTGCGAGATTCAGCGCTTCTTTCCGGGCCAGTGTGGACAAAAGAAGTGCCAGAATACAGTAACATCCATGAACACGAAGCTTCTTGTCAGTCCAGTGATACGCCGGCTGCCAACGCAGGAAGGCCACATTTTTCATGTTCTTGTCGGTTCTCCGAAGTGACTGTGTTTAGTGTCAAGGGTTTATTTTGCACTGTCGCCATGGTTTTTGGTCTCTGATGATAGCATTTAGGATTGTTAGCAATCGTCGCATGACGGCAGTCAGGGCGAGTTTTTTTTGCTTGCCGTTTTCGAGGAGTCGGTGATAGAAATTGCGTAGTGTAGGATTGTGTGTTGAGGCGCTTAGAGCGGCCATGTAAAGCGCTGTTCTGATGCGTGCTCGGCCGCCGCGGATGAACCGTTTGCCTCGCCATTTACCGCTCTCATTGGCGAATGGAGCCAAGCCGGCCAGGGCAGCAATCTGTCGGCGTGATAGGCTGCCGAGTTCGGGGAGTTGGGCCAATAGGACATGGGCATTGACTGGGCCAACTCCTGGCACACTCAAGAGCAGTTTTTTGTTCACGCTCCACATCGGGCTGTTGCGGATTTGCTCGTCAATGTCGCTGTCGATCTTTTTGAGCAGTCTATTGAGCGAGCGGATGCTTGCCTCGATGTTTCGGCGAATGGGCTTTGCGTTGGCGGTTTTGAGGCGGTTCTGCTCTGCGACGATATTCGAGATGAGTTGGCGTCGTCGTCCGACTAATTCGGCCAATAGCATCTGTGTTTCGCCTGGCACTGGGCGAGGCGAAGGTTGAATTTTAAGGCCGAATTGAGCGATGATTTGGGCGTCGATTGCGTCAGTTTTGGCGTGTTGTCCGATGGCCTTTGCGAAGTCTCGGACCTGTTTTGGATTGACGATTGCGACGGGGATGTTAGCCTTTGCGAGGACGGCTGCGGGGATGTTTTGAAGGCGACCAGTTGCTTCCATGACGGCGAGTGTGATGCCCTTCGGCAGTTGCTTGACCCATTCGGCGAGCGAGTCTGGGTCGGTGCTGACCTGCCAGGATTTACCGTCAGGCAGGATGTGGGCATCGATCGAGTCTTTTGACAGGTCGATACCGAGAACGTTTACGGAGTGATCAGTGGACATTGGAGAACCCTTCCTTGTAGATTCGGGCTTGTTTGGCCCAGGTGACTGTTCGGGTTGTATCCAATTAGGCTGCGGTGGCCCACACTTCAGGACGGTCTTACACAGGACCGAGGGGACATCGGGCTTGCCGCAGCC
>CAZKNE010000178.1:1911-5178 GCA_964554005.1 uncultured bacterium
ATGGTGGCTTCTACGGCTGGCCCTATTGCTACTGGGATCGGATCGTCGATGACCTCGGGCTTGCCGCAGCCTGCTTTGGGTGGGGGCATGCCCCCACCCAAAGGCTCAATACGATAACCAGAACATTTACATAAACACATGTAAGATAACATGTAAGGGAACATACAAGGGGGGCCACAATAATAGCCGTAGGCTGGGCCTTCGGCCGGCGCCTGTGGCTACTCGCGTTAATCTCCCTGCGAGGATTCGCAGGGGGTGCCAAGCCGCATGAAACGAAAGCGGCGCGCCCGAACCACTCCAAGACAGGATGGGGAAACTCCTCCCGAAAAAACAGCTTGACTTTATCGGACTGAGAACCGATATTTATAAGTGAAAGCACAAAATAGCCTGTCTGTGCCGCGATCGAGGCAAGGTATTGCCATCGGGGCATTGTGTCAGGTTTATCCTTCGGAAATCCGAGTCCCGACGATATATAGTCGATATGGTGGCAGTTAGGTGCCTGTCGGTTCAAGATTTGGTCTTTGTGAGGGTGTTTATAGCTTTTCACGATCCGTTTATCAGCTGATCACTTAGGCGTTGATTTCGGTCATTAGGTCTTGGGCTGTGTTGCCTTTGATTTGGCGGGTCCAAGCAAGTCACAACAATAATCAGGGGAAATCACATTGGCTAGACCACGAAAGAGGAAGGTAGAAACAGCGGCAATTCCGTCCAGGAATCAGATTCGAGAGGGGACTGGGCACATGCCGAGCGGCGTCAGGCCGACGATGAACCTCGTCGAGCTGAAAGCCAAATCAACCTCGGAACTAACGACTCTAGCGCACGAGCTTGGTGTTGACGGTTCTTCTGCGCTCAAGCGGCAAGAGCTGATCTTCAAGATCATGCTTGCCCAGATAGAGAAAGAGGGGCTGATCTTTGCGGAGGGTGTTCTCGAGACGTTGCCCGAGGGCTTCGGCTTTCTGCGGTCTCAGGACTTCAACTACCTTCCCGGGCCTGACGACATCTACGTCTCACCGTCGCAGATACGGAAGTTCGGGCTGCGAAAGGGCGACACAGTTGGCGGGCTGATCCGTCCCCCCAAGGAGAACGAACACTATTTCGCTCTCTTGCGAGTGGAGACAATAAACAACCAGGAGCCCGACAAGATCAAGGAGATAATCAACTTCGACAATCTGACACCGCTGTTCCCGGACCAGAAGATCCAGCTCGAGACCGGCAACGGCAACATATCTACTCGCATCATGGACTTGATTACGCCGATCGGACTAGGCCAAAGGGGCCTGATCGTGGCGGCTCCCAGGACTGGGAAGACGATGCTGCTCCAGGCCATCGCCAACAGCATCACGACGAACCATCCGGACGTGATACCGATCGTTTTGCTGATCAACGAGCGTCCGGAGGAGGTAACCGAGATGCGTCGCTCGATAAACGCGGAGGTTATCGCGTCAACTTTTGACGAGCCTGCTGAGCGGCACGTGAAGGTTGCCAGCATGGTGCTTGAGAAGGCCAAGCGGCTTGTCGAGCAGGGGCATGACGTCTGTATCCTTTTGGATAGCCTCACCAGGCTTGCCAGGGCTCACAACACAGTCGCGCCTTCTAGTGGCAGGGTCCTGTCGGGCGGGCTCGACTCTAACGCTCTCCAGAAGCCGAAGCGGTTTTTCGGGGCCGCGAGGAACATCGAGGAGGGCGGGAGCCTCACCATTATCGCTACCGCGCTTGTCGAGACGGGGAGCCGAATGGACGATGTTATCTTTGAGGAATTCAAGGGCACCGGCAACATGGAGCTGCACTTGGACAGGAGGCTGGTTGACCGTAGGATATATCCCGCCATCAACTTCGAGAAGTCGGGAACGAGAAAGATAGAGCTTCTTGTGCCCAAGGATGTGCTCCAGAAGCTCTGGATACTAACTCGTTTCCTACAGCAGAACTATGACCCGGTCGACGCGATGGAGTTCTTGATTGACAAGGTCTCAAAAACCAAGTCTAACGAAGAATTCCTCAACTCAATGAACACGATGTAGCGGCCAGCCACTCTTCTGAGGGAGACATCCTGGAGGATGACCTGGCCGAAACTTGTCTCGATCAATGTCCTTGCCACAAACGAAAAAGATTGCTTGAGGCGCTGCCTTACATGTATCCAGCGTCAGACGTATTCGCCAATCGAGATCATTGTAATTGACAACGCCTCGACTGACGGGACGGACGAGATGCTCAGTAACAGTTTCCCAGAGTTTGCCGTCATAACGAATCCCGACAACCTCGGCTACTGCAAGAGCCACAACATCGCCATTAGACAATGCCACGGCGATTATGTGATGCCGCTAAACGCAGACGTCTTCATGGAGCCAGGCTTCGTCGAGGCAAAAGTCTGCGCGATTGAGAGCGCCGCCAACATTGGCATGGTTGAAGGGAAGCTCTTACGGATTTCGAGCCACGACGCCGCGATACCTGACGAGAAGATCATTGACGGGGTTGGCACCGTGCTCACGAGAGCGCGAAGGAACTTCGAGCGAGGCCAGCGCGAGCGGGATGAGGGGCAGTACGCCGAGCCGGAGTTTGTTTTCGGCGCATCGGGCGCTGCGCCACTTTATCGGCGAGAGATGCTGCACGACATCGAGCTCGAGGGCGAGTTTTTTGACGAGGACTTCTTCATCTACAGAGATGAGGTGGACCTGGCGTGGCGTGCTCAATGGCTTGGCTGGAAGTGCCTTTTCACGCCAGATGCGGTCGCATATCATGTCAGGGCTTATGCCCCGGACAAGCGGCGTAAAATGCCAAAGTTCTTCCGACAGATTCAGCTTCGCAACCGCTATCTGATGATAATCAAGAACTCCTCTCTCCTTAACATTCTCCGCGACCTGCACCACGTCCTTTGGTTCGAGTTCAGGCAGTTAGCCTACGTCCCCATCTTCGAGCCTCATCTCTTGAAAGGGTTTTTGGGCGCTATCAGGCTTGCTCCCAAGATGCTCAAGAAGCGCAGAGTAATCAGCGCCAACCGCCGCGAGACCCCCAAATACATTCATTCTCTTTTCGGTTGATCGCCCCGTCACCAGCAATGCGAGGGGCTAGCCCAGATTTGCCTCGAAAATCATTTGTGAGATTGCTAGCTCACTCCTCCCGAAAAATCAGATTGAATTGGTGATGCATATCGAGATGTGCCCCCAGTAATCGGATTGGAGCGGGGAACGTTGCGGCTGCCTCGCGGATGGAGGGCAAAGCTCCTGCCCGAAGGGCAGACCATGGGTAGCCGCAGGCGTAGCCTGACGGTGC
>CAZKNE010000179.1:0-5147 GCA_964554005.1 uncultured bacterium
TGCTCACCGTTCGCTGAACTCTGCATGAGGCCGCCAGTGTAAGGCTCCGGCAGGCTGGGGCGTGGGCAGTTGACGTGCGGCTTTCTGGCATATTTGGGCATAGTAGCTGGCAAGATTGATGTCTTTTGATTTAGCCCCAGCAGTCTGATATGGCCTTTAGGTTCTGAACAGAAAGAAAAGGGGATAGTTTGAGGGTCTTTTTTGTAGGGGATATCGTCGGAAAGAGTGGAAGAACAGTCCTGAAGAGACAGCTCGGTCTCCTGCTTCAGGACCTTGAAATTGATGTCTGCATAGCCAACGTCGAGAATGCCGCAGGAGGTTTTGGACTCACGCCCGATGTCGCGCAGGAGATATTCGCAGCTGGTGTCGATGTGATGACCTCCGGCAACCATATATGGGACAAGAAGGATGTCTTTGACTACTTCGAGCAGGAGCCTCGTTTGCTTCGGCCTGCCAACTATATCGACGACCTGCCGGGCAAGGGCGTGTTCACGACCTCGGTCCTTTCTGGAGTTGAAATCACGGTCGCCAATATCTCAGGTAGGGCGTTTCTCGACGCCATCGATTGCCCATTTCAGGCCATCGACAGTATCCTCGCCAAAATCAATGATTCTCGCCGCATCTGCATAGTGGATTTTCACGCGGAGGCAACAGCAGAAAAACAGGCGATGGCTTGGTATCTTGACGGGCGCGTTAGCGCGCTGCTCGGCACGCACACGCATGTTCAGACGGCTGACGAGCGGGTCCTGCCGAAGGGCACCGCTTACATAACTGACGTCGGGATGACCGGTGCCTTCGACGGCGTCATCGGCTTTAGGCCGGAGGATTCGATCTATCGATTTAAGACGGGCGTGTCTCGCTCGCTTCAGGTGGCCAAGCGAAACAAAGGAATCAACGCGGTAGTCCTGTCCATAGACGATGCGACAGGGAGGGCGATTTCGATAGAGAGATACTCATCCAAAGAGCAAGGGGAATGACAGATGCGCTTAGTTCGCGTAATTGGCGGGGTCCTTATTATAGCAATGTGCGGCGCCGCTTTGGCGGACCATACGACTAAGGGTTCTAAAGAGGACCTGTTCTCACGATGGGACGCGGTTGACCTCCAGTACTCGGTCTCGTTCAGCGATTATCAGGCGAGCCACGTTCGGTATGACACGGAGATAGGCTCTGTCCTGTCGTTTCCCTGCCCACTCGAGCAGAGCCGCGAGGGGCGCGTGGCGATCATTGTCAACAGCAACCTTTACCCGCAAATTGAAGACCAGATGGTCGTTTGGGCCTCGGACATCAACGCCGACGGCTTTGACGCGCAGCTTGTGGATGCGACGTTCGAGACAGTCGAGGACCTGAGAGGCGCGTTGTCTTGGGCGTGGCAGAGCGATGATAGCCTTGTGGGCTGCATATTGGTCGGCGACTTCCCAGTCCCCTGGTATGCGATACGGGGGACAGAAGGGAAGCTCGATGATTTCCCGTGCGACCTCTACTTCGAGGACCTCGACGGCGAGTTCATTGATTCTGATGGCGACGGGATGTTTGATGAGCATGTAGATGGGAACGGAGATACAAAGCCCGACATCTGGCTGGGGCGGCTTTTGGCCTCGCCCATGTCTGGAGACGAGGCGGAGCTCGTTCGTCGGTATCTTGAGCGAAACCATCGCTACCGGGTTGGCGAGGTTGATGCGCATCATCGAGCGCTTCTTTTTATCGACAGGGACTGGGCCGACCTTGCAAGCTACTGGGAGGATGCGGTCTCATGGCTTTACGATGATGTTAAGGTAATTACGGACGATGACAAGACGAATGCGGAGGAATACTTGAGGCGGCTTCAGGAGGGTTACGAGTGGGTCGATGTGATGGTGCACTCTGGGCCGGATGCTCATTACTTCTCCTATGGCGACGTCTATTCTATGCTCTACAGCTCTGACCTTCAGACCGCGACGATCAACTCGCTTTTCTTCGTGCCATTCGCATGTTCCAACTCACGCTACGTGGAGCCGGATTACATGGGCGGGTGGTATATTTTCGGTGAGCATTCGCTTGGGTTATGCGTGATTGGCAGCACCAAGACAGGGTCGCTTTACTACGGCCAAGAGATGTTCAAGAAGCTCTCAGAGGACGAGTGCGTAGGTGAAGGTTTCAGGTCGTGGTTTGCGGGTGTTGCGCCATACAGCGCGGACGACGCCAGCTGGTTCTATGGCCTGACGCTGCTGGGCGACCCCACGCTGCGCCCGCCGGACACCGCTCCACCCCCAGCGCCGACGGGGTTTAGGTCAGAGGAGAGCGACGACGCATCGGGGATGATTCTGAGCTGGGAGGGGCCTGATTCGGAGGACCTTGCGGGATTCAAGCTCTATTACGACACTGAGGAGGTCTATCCTCCGTTTGATGGCCGGGGGTTGCCCCAGGGCGATTCTCCGATAGATGTCGGTCTCGCCACCTCTTTCAGCATCAAGTATGCAGACATGGAGCAATTTGACACAGTGGCCTGGTCGGTTACGTCCTATGATTTGCGGGGTAACGAGAGCGACTACTCAGAGGGCCTTGATACAGGTGGAGACCCAGCGCTTAACCCGCCAACGATCAGCTGGGTCTTTTGGGACCCCGATTCTCAGGTTAGCTATGAGGCTGGCGGCTACGTTATGCTTCGGGCCTACGTTGAGGACTACGAAGATTCGGCCGGCTCGCTTGATGTTGAGCTTTTGGTGGATGGCCAACTGACTGGAATTGCGCTGTGTGACGACGGCACCAACGGCGATTCTGGCGCAGGAGACAGTTTTTACTCGGGAGCATTCGAGATACCTAAGGCCGCGTTGCCCTCGGGCAGATACCTTATCTCGATCGTGGCAACGGACAGCGACGGCAACCGCTCGAACGAGTGGCCGTATCTAACAGTCTCGGAGCCAAAGGATATTGGCGGAGCGAGGAAGCATCCCATTGCGATGCTGCCAAACAATTATGCTGAGGCCTTTTCTGGCGGTGGCGACGACGTAAGACCCATCATCGTCAGCTCAGCATTTAGCTGCTCAGACTATTCTGGGAAGCAATATATGGCCATCTCGATGATGGTGTATCATCCTGTGTCGAAGCAGAAAATTGACCGACTGGAGCTTCTCTACAATCAGCAGCCGACGGGGATTCTCTTCGACAGGTATCCCGCCTATGACAGCCGCACCGAGGCATATTTTTGGGCGTGGTTCTATGCCAGCGACTACGGGCTTACGCCGGGGAAATACCTGGTCGAGGCAATTGCGACGGACACCGATGGCAACGCCTCTGACATGTTCCCATATTTCTGGGTCAAGTAGGAACCACGGCTCTCGCCCAGACACATCTTTGAGAAGCCACGTATAGCAGCACGCGCCGGCTGGATACAAGGCACAAGTTTACAGCTCAGGACTTACGGCCGCTCCATGACCCCGCGTGGGTCAGTGATGACACCCCTAAGGGCGCTTGCCGCAACCGTCGCCGGCGAGGCGAGGTATATCTCGGCCGTGTTGCAGCCCATGCGACCCTTGAAGTTGCGATTTGCGGTGCTGATGCAGACTTCTCCCGGGGCAAGGACGCCCTCATGTGCTCCCAGGCATGGGCCACACCCTGGGTTGAGAATAATCGCCCCGGCATCCAGCAGCGTCGTGATGTGGCCTGCCTCGATTGCGGCGCGCAGTATCTTGCGCGAGGCAGGAAGTACCAGGAGCCGCGTGCCGGCCGCGACGCGTTTGCCCTTCAGTATTGAAGCCGCGATGGCAAGGTCCTCGAGCCTCCCGTTCGTGCACGTCCCGACCAGCGCCTGATCGATGCGAGTGCGCGGGAGCGCACCCACAGGGGTAACGTTGTCAACCGTGTGGGGGCATGCGATCTGGGGCTCGAGGCTAGAGATGTCAATCTTGACAAGCTGCCTGAAGTTGGCATTAGGGTCAGAGAAGACCGGGGCAAACTCGCGACGCTCTCGCTCTGTCAGCCATTTACGCGTTGTGCCGTCCGGCAACACGTATGCGTTCTTGGCGCCCATCTCGGCCGCCATGTTGCACAGAACCATCCGATCCGCCATCGTCATGGCCGACACCGCCTCACCGCAGAACTCGACCGCCTGGTAGCTCGCACCGTCGGCGCCCAGCGTCCCAATAATGTGAAGGGTTACGTCCTTCGCGCACACGGGCGGCGTCGAGGCGCCCGAGAGCTCGATCTTGATGGTGGGTGGGACCTTCAGCCAAATACTCCCTGTCGCCCAGATGGCCGCCATCTCACTTCTGCCGATGCCAGCCGAAAATGCTCCGAGCGCGCCATAGGTTGTCGTATGGGAGTCGCTGCCGAGGATGAGTGAGCCAGGGGTAGCGAAGCCTTGCTCGCAGAGAACCTGGTGGCAGATGCCGTGACCGACATCGTAGAAGTTCTCGATTCTCTCTCTGGCCACGAACTTTCGGATGGTCTTGTGGTTTTGGGCGTATTTCTCGGTGGCCGCCGGCACACAGTGGTCGAGAATAATGATGACCCGCGCGGGGTCAAAGACGTGCTTGCCGCCCATTCTCGTGAACGTCGCGGAGATAGCGGCCGCGTTATCGTGCGACATGAGTAGGTCAGGGGTGAGGGTAACTATCTGGCCGGGCGAAACCTGCTTGAGACCCGCCTTCCTCGCAAGCACCTTCTCGGAAAACGTCATCGCCATGTTGTGCCGTCCATATTTGGTTTAGAACTCACAGCGGCAGATCGGCTAGGGTATCGTGCCTCTGAGATAAAGCGCACCTCGTTTGGCCTCAATGTAGATACTTCCGCGACTTGTGGCGGCCTTGATCGCGGCTCGAAAGTGGGCCAGCGTCGTGATTGGCCTGTCGTTTATCTGCGTAAGAACGTCTCCTCTGCGCAAGCCCGCCTTCTCCGCCGGGCCTCTGCCCCTCAGTTTCTCAACGGCGACGCAAGTCCTCCCAGGGGCTCCCAGTAGGCCACCTGCGAGCGCTACCTCCTCAACCCAGAAGCCGAGCCACTCGTAGCACAACTGCCGGGCGAGCTTGAGTGGAAACTGCCTTGCCCGCACCGCAATCCTAATGGACGCGCCATTTCGGCTGATCGTGAGCGGGATACTGTCCGTGGCTTTGTAGTCCTTGAGCCTTATCCTGAACTCGCGCTCGGAGCGAACGCTGGCATTACCGATCTTC
>CAZKNE010000180.1:0-5146 GCA_964554005.1 uncultured bacterium
TAACATCAAGGTCATGCATACTCACTACCGAGGAAAGATCGGAAACGATCTGCGACCTGAGCTCCGGATACTGCCCCCGCGGGATGTCCCGACTCGCCACTATCCCGAGCACCGGCCGCCCAAACACATTATCATCACGAACTGTATTCAACATATCTTTCGATGTGAAATACCCCGCCACAACCTTTGAGTCGCGTCCGAGCACACTGCTCACAACCTTAAGTTCCTCGCCTCCGTCCACCTGCAAAACCATTATGATGTTGGTTCAATCAAACTCAAGAAAGTCCTCATCCCTGCGCTTCACAACCTCGATGCGCTCCTCAGCCTCAGGCGGCTCTAGCTCTTGACTCGCCACCTCCACAGCGGCCGGCTCGCCCTCCCACCTCTGCTCGAGCAGCTCTTCGCGAACCATGCGCCGCAAAAGCTCGCGCGGCACACCGCTCGTTCCGCCGATCCCAAGTGTATCGAGCTTCACCCAAAGTCTCAGCAACCGATCACCAAACACGTATCTCGAGCCCCGCTTTTCAACCAGAAGCGAACGCAGGAGCCACCTCAAATAGTCGCACGCCGCCGGCACGCTCCGTCCAATCCGCAACGCAACCTCCGACGCGCTCATCCCCGAATCAAACGACATGACTCGCAAGATGTGCCTCAGCACTGTATCGCCCCGAACACTCGAGATCGCATCCCTCATCCGCGACCGCACGATAAGCGACAGCGCCGACACCGGGTCGAGCAGCGCCTCGGCCATTGCGTCAACGAGCTGCTCCTCATGGAGCGGCACGCGTTCGGCTGCCAGAAGGCTGCAAAACGCAATCAAGTACGAGAGCCGACCGTCGCACAGCGAACAGAGCGCACCAGACGCTTCGTCAGAAGGCTCATCGCCGAGGATGTGCGAGGCGATTGTCGAGACCTCATCTGCTGAGAGCCTCGGCATCACTTTGGTGTTGGTGCTCTTCCGGTGGAGACAAGCCCGCGCGGTCTCGAACACAGCGGCAGGGCCGAGCCCATATTGGAGGGCGATGAGCTGTATCGTTGGGAATTTTCTAAGCGACTCGCCCAAAGCCTGGAATGGGTCGCCCGCCCCCTTATAGCTCTTTAGCGCCCTCAACGAGCACACATCTTTGATCAGAAGGACAGGGTGCCGCCGTTCCTCGGATGACCTCGCGACAAACCCGTCAAGGACTTCGCTCAGTTCCGCGCGAAGCCGCGGGCGCGCTCGTCTGGCCCTCTCGGCGGCCGGGGGTGTCAACCACGCTGGCGACTCATCCGCGCGAGCTTGCTCCCCATCAAATGCCTCATCAACTGCGTGGGCAATCCCGCTCGATAGCAGAGCGGGCGAAAGCGCCGCCCGGCCAAAATCGACGAACGCACCGGCAACTGGCATCTCGGGCGCCCGGCTGCGCAGCCCTCGCCACAGAAGCTCTAAAGCGCCGAAATCGTCCGAAACAAAGAGCAGGTTGGACTCCCCGCCGCCCATAGCTTTCACAATGGCCCCGAAAGAACCAACCTGGTCCAGCAACATATCGTACCATCGGCTATCGATCCCCATACCAAGATGATACGAACTGCCTCGCGCTTGTGCAAGTAACACTGACGCCCGCAAAAATCGGATAGGGCATGAAGCAGCTGCGGCCTTCTTGGGCTCGCCTCCACGATCCTAATATCTCCGCCTCCGTTAAGCGCTAAATCTTATATACCAGCCGGTCGTGCTCGCCGTCAGTCGTGTTGGTGCTTTGAGTCTCACCGGGCGCGAGTCTGATGCACAGATTGCGCGATACTGTGTTCGCGGTCCACTAGAGGTCTCGAGGCTTAAGGCCGGTTCGCCTGGCGATTCTTGCGAGCATCCGCGGGCCGATCTCCTCTCGATCATGGAAGGCAAATACAAAATCAGGCCAGCCAGCCCGAAAGAGAACTTGATGGGAGCCACCTGACTGGCGCTTGACCGACCAGCCTATTCGCAGCAACGCGGCTAGCAGCTGTCGCGCCTTTACAGACGACCATTGGCTCACGCGACAACCGCAAACATCTCGCCAACTTGTGGGACTTGTTCTCCGTGCTCCAGTCGGTCCGCGAACACGCGAAGGGCAAGGGCCTTTGCCTTTGCGATGGCCTCGTCTCGTGTCTGACCGTATGTCATTACGCCCGGCAGATCAGGTATCTCAGCGATCCACCGGCCGTCGTCTTCTCTATCGATTTCTAAAATCATCCAATTCCCTCCACACCCAGCATAATACACGATATAGCCAATCCGTGTAAACCACCTCTCAGGCCGTAGAGCTCATAGACGAGCTGGCAAAGCTGAGCAGCATACAGAAAAAAACACGAATAGAAGCTTAAGAAGGTCGCAGCTGGATATTTGCGAGCAGCGATTAAAAGCCCAGGCTTTTTCGGCGAGACTATTTGTCGGTTTTTTGAATTCGAGGCGAATTATGGCGATTGACGAAGAGCAGATTGCGAATCTTGTCAAAGAAACCCTCGCCGAACTCGGCCAGAACCAGGTCGCAAGGGCTGTGCCGGAGCGCTCCGTCCGTTTCACACAGGCTTGACCGTCCGGCGAATGCCCCCTTAGGGCACAGATTGGCCAAGCAGATGCCAGTGTCTGCTTATAACCGGCCCTTCCAGTAGCCAGGCCTTCGATGGAGATGCATAACTGCCATGATCGTTATCCAGTTCTCGTGGGCAGAATAGACGATGCCATAGGGGAAACGCTTGACGAGATAGCGCCTGACGCCGCCCGATAGGATGGGCCATCTATTGGGGGCCTGCGAGATGTGTCGAATCCCCTCTTCTACTTCGGACAGTAAAGCGAGGCCAAGCCCTGGGACACGGCCTTCATAAGTACGTGGCAGCCGAGTCTAGTTCGGCCGCCGCTTTTGGATGGAATTCTATCAGGATTCCAGTTTCCCCCTGATTTCGGCAAACACTCGCTCCGCCGGCACGGCCTGGACCTTGCCCTCGCGGATTTCCGAGAGCCGCCTCTCAGCCTCCTCGATCCATAGGGCATCAACGTCTCCATCGTCAGTATCATCCAGGCTGGCGATGAGCCTCCGGGCAAGCTCCGCACGCGCCGATGCTGGCAGGCCCAATAGCTCCATAGCCAGCTTCTCAACCTTACTCGACATAATCTCACCTCACTTTCACACTAATCATGACCAGTTTGGTCTATTCTATCAAGCTCCCCCTAGTTCATTCAGTGCGGCGCTTGAAAGCCCAGGCTTTTTCGGCGAGACTATTTGTCGGTTTTTTGAATTCGAGGCGAATTATGGCGATTGACGAAGAGCAGATTGCGAGGCTTGTCAAAGAAACGCTGGCGGAGCTTGGGCAGACCACATCTGTCCCGAGCCCGGAGGTCGTTCCCTTAGCGGATGCGTCCCCATCGGGGCCGGCCTTTGCCTCGGTGGACGAGGCGGTCGCTGCGGCCACAAAGTCGCAGCTGGAACTGGTCTCGCTTCCCCTGGAGACGCGGAAGGAGATCATTGCCTCCATACGAGCGGTCTGCACCGAGCACGTGCAGGAGCTCTCCGAGCTCGCGGTCAGCGAAACGGGCATGGGGAACGTCCCGGACAAGGTCCAGAAAAACCTGCTTGCGATAAAAAAGACCCCCGGCGTTGAGGACATCGAGACAAGGGCGTTCTCGGGCGATCGCGGCCTTACTATCGAGGAGCTCGCCCCGTTCGGCGTCATCTGCGCGATCACGCCATCGACCAACCCGTCCGAGACAGTGATTAACAACGGGATCAGCATGATAGCGGCAGGCAATTCCGTCGTCTTCAACGCTCATCCCGGAGCCAAGCGTGTCAGCGCCAGGGCGGTCGAACTTATCGACGAGGCAATCGTGAAAACAGGCGGGCCAGCGAATGTTGTCTGCTGTACGGCTGACCCTACGATCGATACAGGCAAGACGTTGATGAAACACGACGGGATCGGCCTCTTGGTCGTAACCGGAGGGCCAGCCGTCGTCAAGGTGGTGATGGCCTCGGGCAAGAAAGTGATCGCCGCAGGCCCAGGCAATCCGCCGGTTGTGGTTGACGAGACAGCTGATTTGGAGCTCGCAGCGCGGCAAATAGTCAATGGAGCGAGCTTCGACAACAACGTGCTATGCGTGTCAGAAAAGGAGATATTTGTTGTCGGGAGCGTGGCTGACGAGCTGAAGCGCGGGATGACGGCAAATGGTGCCTACGAGCTATCGCCGGACGAGCTCGCCGCAGTCCTGAAGGTCGTCTATACGGACTACGAGCCGAGCAAGTCTGCCAAAGACCTCACCGTAAACCGCAAGCTCATCGGCCGCCACGCCTCAAAGATTATGCAGGCCGCTGGCCTCTCGCTGCCCCAGGGCAAACGCCTCCTCATCGTCGAGACTGACCGGCAGCATCCGCTGGTGATGCGCGAGATGCTGATGCCGCTTGTGCCGCTCGTCCGCGCGAGGAACGTGGACGAGGCAATCGATTGGGCATACCTGGCGGAGGCGCAGCGCTTCCACACGGCGATGATGTACTCGCGAAACATTGCCAACCTGAGCAAAATGGCCACCCTGATTAAGACGAGTATATTCGTCAAGAACGCCCCCTCATACGCTGGGCTGGGCTTCGGAGGCGAGGGTCCCACGTCATATACGATTGCGGGGGCCACCGGCGAGGGTGCAACGACGGCTCGCACCTTCACGAGGCGCCGGCGCTGCGTGCTGGTGGATTACTTCCGGATTATTTAGATGTGGGGACTGCCATAGCGTGTCCCCCCGCCCTGACGGCGGCCAGGTGCCGGAACGACGGGCGTCGTCGCGAGAGGCCTCAACCGCAACTTCGTCATGATCGAGCGCAACCCCCGGTGCGTGGCCGGCATCACCCGGCGATTTGAGCAGCCGCTGGAGCCGTCATCTGATGGGTGGGTCGGCCGTCGCAGGTGATGATCGACAGCTGTCATCTGCTGACTAATGGTTGCCGTGGGGCTGTCGCTTCTAACAGTACGCCTCGTAGAAAGGTAGTGCCGTAAACCGCGTGTAATCGCTGTCTTGACCGAGGGCCTTTGAAATAACCTCGAATCTGTTCAAGTGGGCCAGATCGACCTGTAACTGTTTGGCCGTTTGCGAATTACAGCCGATCAGATTCCGAACGGCCGACGCTGATTTCACGTTGCACTGCAGGAT
>CAZKNE010000181.1:0-5143 GCA_964554005.1 uncultured bacterium
AGGCACGTCTCTCATGACACCGTCCCATCCTGAAGGCGCTCTTTCTTCTGCCCAATTCTTCTTAAAAGGTCTGCCCGCAAGCACTTAATCTCATCCATAACGCGCTCGGCGAACTCCGCGTAAAGCTGGGAGCATTCCTTTCCCTCTGAGCGATTAGGCGGCGGGATTGGTTTTCCCACGCATACGTAGAGCTTGTAAGGCCTTATAATCGACGAGCCCAGCGGTAGAATCCGCCAACTGTTGTGGATATATACCGGGACAACAGGTGCCTGGCTTTTCTCGGCGAGCAGCCCAACACCCGACATCGGCGGCAGCAGCTCGTTGGTCTTGCTCCTCGTGCCCTCCGGGAACAGAAGTAGTGCCTCGTCCGCATCAAGAACTGCCAGCGCCCGCCTGAGCATCTCTCTGTCAGCGGCCGAGCGCCTCACAGGGAAGGCGTTCAAGTTCCGAATAAACCAGCCGAAGAGACGACCCTGGAAGAGCTCCGCCTTCGCCGCGGAATGGACTGGCCGAAAGATCATTGACCCAACGAGAGGAGCGTCGGCGTAGCTCCTGTGATTCGAGGCGAAGATCACTTTTCCTTTAGCCGGAACGTTCTCTGCGCCGGCAACCTCGGCTCTGAAAAGAATCCTCGATAGGAGGTAGAGAAGTGCGTAGCACGCCCTATATAACCACCGGCTGAATAAAGATTCAGTAGGCTGCGATCCCAGCCGGCCTTCTCTCGGAACAGCCTTGTTCTCGTGTTTGCGCCTCACCACACTTGCTCGACCTCACTCAGCTTTTCATCTCTCTTGAGCATACGATCAAATATCTTATTTCAACAACTAAGAACCGATCCGCCGGCCAGATCGCGGCACAAGTCTGTCAGCCCTTGAGCGTTCTTATATGTCATGATTATCTCTCATCGTTCAAGTCAAATCCACAGCCTCTCCGACTCCCTCAGGATCGCGAGGATATGGGCGGTGGTCTGATCCCCTAAGTTCACACCTTGTGCCATCCCCGTTACGCCCCGTCGGGCACTAAACCCTCGCTCTTTGTTAATCCTTGACGTGGCATCTGTTCCACGGCGATAATCTCCCAAATCGACAAGGGAGGAAACCATGATCAAGTTCACACTGCACGACGAACAGAAGGCAAAGTCACGTGATGCCCGAGTTCACCGGGTGCGCATAGAGAAATGACTGGGCAAGCTGCGAAAGACCGCGCTCTGGCCGCGTTCGAGGCGGCGATACGCGCGCGGCTGGGCGGGCATCTGAAGCAGATAATCCTGTTTGGTTCGCGTGCCAGGGGCGATAACGATCCCGATTCGGACTACGACATCCTACTTGTGGTGGATGAGGTTACTGCCGAGGTCAATGACGTTGTTGATGATGTCGCCGGGGAGATTCTGTACGAGCATAGCGCTGTTTTGTCTGTATTCCCTGTTCCATTGGGACGGTACGAAAACGACATCTACAGTCCGTTTCTGATCAACGTTAGGAGGGAGGGAGTCGGCCTGTGAAGGATGACAACTCCCTGCCAAACAGGCTAAGAGCGATGATTCTCAAGGCACATCGTTCTCTTAGAAGCGCTGAGAAACAGCTCAACGAGAATGACTACGATTTCGGCACGTCCCGGGCCTACTATGCGGTTTTTTACGCTATGGAAGCTGCTCTTCTGTCTAAGGGGTTGGTCTTCTCCAAACACAGCGGCGTGATCAGAGGTTTCAGTGAGCATTTCGTGAAAACGGGGATAATGCCTAAGGAGTTCGCACCGATCATACGACATGAGAACGCCAGGGATGATTTAGAGATAGCTACTAGAGTAGTCAAGGCGATCACGGATTATCTCGTCAGTGAAGCGCTTATCGATTCGCTTGACACGGGTCAGGATGGAAAGATATCAGTTGGCAAGTGAAGATGACTGGGCACGCTGCGAAGGACCACGCTCTGGCCGATTTTGAGCGGAGGGTAGTCCCTGGCAGGGGAGTTGAGAGACAAGCTTGAATAAGTGAGGCGTTCTCTTGTCCCTGCGGTCAGTCTTATTGAGCAAGGACAGTATGACTTCGCGTCTTCCTGATTATGTTACGCCGTTTTCTATTCGTAGGCGTCGGTCCCGCTAACAGAGGACCCGGTCTTGTCAAGATATAAGGCTGTGATAAGCGCCTTCAACAGGGGGGTGGCCTCGTGACCGCGGTCTCAATGGGCTCGCGCTGCAATTACACCCGGCGATCTGATTATTGGGGGTTACTAGTTCCTTCCCATTCCTTTGTGAATTCTGGTATAGTGCGGAAACATGCTTTTAGAGGGGAAACGATGTGGAAGATGACATGATCCGAGCGAGAAAGTCGCAGATGAGGCACTATCGGATCCCCCTGTATATCCGAACTGATGAGGGCAAATATGTGCTATACAAGCCTGAAGGCATGTTGCTAGAGGACATGCGCGTCGAGAGCGGGAAGTTTCCGTCGGTGCTGTTTTTGAGAGAGGAGGACAAGTTGCAGGGAATCAGGGAGCTTCAGAAAGCGTACAATCAAGAGTTGAGACAGAACATCAAATCGCGGGACATAACGAAAACAAAATCTATTCTTATTGACTTGGTTCGGGAGACGTTGATGGAGCCGCGTTCGGGGAGCCTTGACGGCCTAGTTGATACGGTGGATATTGTGACTGTTGAATGTGCCCAAGAGCCGGCAGTATTGAAGACTCTGGCCAACGTCTATTTCAAGGACTACACTACTGCAATACACTCGGTAAACGTCATGGCCTTGACGTTGGCCTTCAGTCTCTACTCCCAGCAGTCGCTTGAGAGCAGCAAGACTATGGGTCTTGCGGGGCTTTTGCATGACGTTGGCAAGACCGAGATCGATCAAAAGATCGTCAGGGCCAACAGAAAGCTGACAGATGAGGAGTTTGAAGAGATGAAGAGGCATCCCATGATAGGATATAAGATACTCAAGGAGTGCGACTTCGCGAACGAGGCGATCCTTGACGGAGCGCGCGAGCACCATGAGAAGCTGGATGGCAGCGGGTACCCCAGAGGGATATCGAGGGTATCCCTCTCCGGCCAGACCATCGGATTAGTTGACTGTTACGAGGCGATCACGAACGATGACAGGCCCTATAGAAGCGCGATGGACCCGCTCGAGGCGCTGAAGCTCGTGAAGAGGGAGGTCACGGCGGGGAAGTTCGACGGGCGTCTATTCGAGAGGTTTGCACGGAGCCTCGTCAAGTAAGGAGGGTTGCCTTAGGGCTTTGAGCCTTGCGTTGCGGGAGGTTCTTTGCGGCAAGATGGCCAGTCGATACGCGGCCGCGGGTCTTTGAACCTGCCGTTTTTCAGAAGCGCAAACAGCAGAGACGGATGCCGCGTCAGTCCGCTCTGGCCAGAGAACGCTATTTGCTGCCCAACTTTCACACGAGCGCCCGGCCTCACAAGCGCAGCCGCCAGATGGGAGAAGACAGTCATCTCCGAGCCACCGTGGGAGAGCACAACTGTCAGGCCAAAACCGGGAACGCACTCCGCCAGAAGGACTTCCCCATCTCCGACTGAAAGGACTGGGGAGAGTGGCTCGACATCGAGTTCTGAACCGAGAGTTACCCTGAGTGAAGGTTCCTTGCGCTTGGGCACGTCGGCAGGTCGTGAGGCGACTGGAGCTGGGAGACGCCGGGACAATCTGCCGCTCGTCCTGTCGCAGGTTCCGCTGGCTTCCCTCAGTGCTGAGAGCAGTCTCGCCCTACAAAACGCAGCGGTCTGAGAACATTTTCGCTCGTCATTGATCTCCTGATAGAGTCTCGTAAGAGAATCCTCTCTGCTTGATTGTGAGGCATCGAGCTGCTTTTCTTGAGCCGCGAGCTCGGAGCGAAGCTGAGCTATCTCGGCGAGTGCTTGTTGCTGCTTGGTCTGGAGCCCATCTTGTAATGAGCGAGCCTCAACGAGAGCAGTTGAGAACTGTGCAAGGATAGCTCGGACAAGGCAGGCAAACTCCCATCTTGCCTCGTGAGTTGAGCCGCGCTCCTGCACAACAGTCATATCAGGCCTAAAGGTCGCCCAGACAGGGTATTCGCAGGTAAGCTCCGCTGCGGCTTTCTGTAGCGTTACAATGTGAGACTTGGCGCGCGAAAGACGCGCGATTATTGCGTCCATCTCCTCGTTCTTGGACTGAATCTTAGCTGAAATGATCAACGACTCGGTCTGTCCGACCAGCAAGTTGAGGTCGGCCGTGGCGAATTCAGTCCACCGCTTGGCAAACGAGGCATCCATGCCGGCCGGACACTGAAACAAACCAGTTCGCCCATCATTGTTTGTGTAGGTTTTCAGGCTCGTTTGAAGATGTGCCAGGACGGGATTGGGGACGTTGGTCGGGGCCATTTGCTGTCCGAGCACAGGTGTAGGCAAGAAGGGGATAAGCAGTGCATAGATGAACGCAAACGTCTTTATGATGCCAGTCATGGCTGAATAGAGTTAGTCTGCGCCCTTGCGCTCGCATGTTCTAAGAAGGGGTCGAAGTCTCGGAACCGGGACCGCACTACAAGTAGCAGTGGAAGAAGACTTATGGCAGCGGCGGCCAATCCTATGAGAATAATATCGAGCGCGGCGATAAGGGGAGCGAATAGCCCCGTAAGTTCAGCAGTGATGCCGCCGGGATAGGACAACTTAATCGGAAAGATGAGCCGCCATGCGGCAAATGCAAGAACCATGCCGATAACCCACTGCAAGACGCCATAGCAGACAAAAGGTCCAGCAACGGTCTTGAGGCTTGCCCCGGCAAGCTTCATTATGCCCAGCGCATCCTTGTTTGCCTCGACGAGCGCTGTCCCACCCGTAAAGAATCGCACAAGGACAAGCAAGCAGCATGTACAAAACAGCGCCAGCACCAGGCGCTTGAAACGGCCGAGCAGTTCTGACAGCCCAAGAAGCGGGTCGCGTGGGAAATAGACTGCCAGCACGTCTGGCCGCGCGCGAAGATTGCTCGTGAATTGTCCGAGGCTGTCTCTGGATGCTGTTTCAGGGGCAATATGCACATCGAGCACTTGGGGGGCAACACCAGGGAGAGGTTTGCTAAAAGTATTTGCATCAAGCCCGAGGGAGCTGCACAGGTCCGAGAAGTACGAATTGAAGGGGCGCAGCTTGACTTTCTTTACGACATTCTGCGACTTGGCCCAGG
>CAZKNE010000182.1:0-5097 GCA_964554005.1 uncultured bacterium
CAAGAGACATAGCGCGTCTCCCTCCAGGATAGGTCAGTGCAGAAGGGCCGACCCGCCGGACACCATCGCCCACAAAATCTCAAGTTTCTGGCCGAGATACTGATGAAATGTCAGCGTGGCCTCGCGAGGTATCAGGCCGGCCTTGTATTGAATCATGAACAAAATATTCCACAGGATGGCAGCCACCGCGACAACTAACACGACCAGACGCTTACTTTTGGCTCCTGATTTGAGCGCCGCATCGACGAGTACCCCTGTGCCCAGAGCGAAAAATGGGTAGGCCTCAATGAAGACTCTGTGTCCGAACGACCAGCCGCCCCACCAGTTACGCGATGTGCTGATCAGGAGCCATACGCCGAGGACCGCGAGAATACCAGAGAAAGCAAGCGATCTCCGACGTTTCCGGACTGCGGCCACAAACAACCCAATCAGGCCGATCAGCAAAATGGGGTGCCAGGTTATGAAACCGTGCTTGGTGGAAAATGCTACCTTTAGAATGTTAGCGGGCACGAACACCGATTCGCCGATATAAGGGTTCACGATCAGTCTGCCGAAGACCTTTTTCAGCACGATTAGTTCAGGCAAAAACCCTAACAGCAACCCCAGCCCGACTAACCCAGGGGCTTTGAGCCATCGCTGCCAAGTTTGTGAATCCCTCGAATGCGCAGTTTGCGTCCGGCTGCGAAGAATGAGGAACAAATGAGGCGCCAAGTAAGCAAGAAACAAGAAATCGGTCGTTCTGACCGACACTGCAAAGCCGAGGCACACGCCAGCAAGGAGGCACCACCGAGGCCTCGCTGTCTTCTCAAAGTTGGCCACGCATATCAGCAGGAGAAGAATGGCGGCCAGGCTTACGCCGTGCGCCATCGGAACGATCGGGAAGGTGTAGTAGAGCATTGGCGTCGCAAAGAAGAAAAAGACGGACACAGAAAGAGCGTGCTTGACGGCGCAGGCGCGACTGAGCCAGATTGCCATCAGAAAGGTCGCGAACGCAAACCAGAAGATGTTGCCGACGTACCAAGCTTGCTCGAATAGAGGATCGTACTTGTAGGAAATCGGCAGGGGGAAATGTCCACTCTTACCGGCGAGAATCAGATAAGCCGCTATGTAGAACGGCGCCTGCGCGATTGCCATCCCAATCCCATGTGGGTTCCTCCTGTGGCCGGTCGCTGTCTCGACCCACTGCACGTTGAGCCTGGTGGGCGCGAAGTGGAAGAACTCGTTGAAGAAGTCCACGTTTTTGTCAAAGAAGAGCGACGGCAAATAGACGTAGTACTCGACCGGGTCCACACCGCTTATCCGCATCCTGTCCAAGGGCAACGCCCCGCTGAAGGCCTGAATTAAGGCCACAACGACAACTGACACCCCGACAACGAACGCGCTGCGCGCAAAGCGCTTTGAGGCGATACTAGTAACAGCTCTTAAGAAACATCCCAGACTTGAGCTCATTGTCTTGCGAGGAGACGTTGCGCGGCACATCAGAGCCTTACGCGTGTGCCTCGTTTCGGTTTTTATTTCTTCTTGCTCTTGTTTGCAGGTCCCTTCTCGCTTTCTTTCTCCTTTTGGTCGGCCTCATAAGCATCGATGTCGGTTACGACCTCGTCGCCCTCCTCGAGGCCAGAGAGCACCTCGCCAAACTTCTCGTTGCTTTCGCCAATCTCTACTTCATGCTTCTGGTAAGTTTCACCCGTCTTGACATAGACGTATTTGGTCTCCTTGGCCTTGTGGGCATCCTCGACCTCCTCATCTTCCTCCTTTTCGGTCGCAACCGACTCGAGCAGCACCCGCAGCACGGACTTCTTCTCGGAGGTTATTATGTCTATGTCGCAAGACATCCCCGGTTTTGCAAACTTGCACGCCTCGTCGAGCTTGATCTTGACCGGGAAAGAGATGATCGAGGAGCCCTGCTCCTGGGTCCCGACTGGTGAGACCCAGATTATTTTGCCAGTCGCCTTCTCGTCAGGAAATGCCTCGAAGGTGACGTTGACGTGCTGGCCGATCTCGAGCTTGCCAGCGTCAACCTCGCTCACGTTGCAGCTGATGAACATTGAGTTCAGGTCCCCAATAGTAAAAAGCACGGTGCCTTTGCTGAGGGCCGACGTGCCTGAGATGACCATCTCGCCGACCTCAACGCCCTTGTAGATCACGATGCCCATGCTGGGAGCAAGAACCCGAACGTCCGCAAGCTTTACAAAACCTTTCCCATGCGCGGCGGAAACATCCAACAAACTGTCCATTGTCTTCCTGACCTGGCCCTCGGTTCCAGACTTCAATGCGTGCATCACCTGCGCCGCCATCCCGTCCTCTATTTCCATGTCGCTCTCGAGTATATGAAGCTCCATCAGAGCGAGCCTGAAGTTGGTCTTTGCAGTGGCCAGGCCTCGTTCCTTGCGAAGCACGTTGTCCCGGGAAGTCCCACGCACCTTATCAAAAAGGCGTTTTTGATGCAACAGGTCGTCCTTGGCCTGAACCATACTGATATAGGCGTTTGCTAACTGGGCACGCCTCCCATAAAGCCGCAACAGCTCGGTGTTATCGGGCTGAACCACAGCGAGCATCTGCCCCTTCTTGATCTCGTTGCCCTCCTCGACATCTGTCTGTGTTACTGTCCCGGAGACTTTTGACATCACATCGACCGTGTTCTCAAGATACGTCTCACCCGTCTCGGTCAGGCGAGAGGTAATATCGCCCCTGTCCGCCTTGTTCACGTCGTACTCCAAAGCCCCCTCGTCACCAGCCGTGAAGCGGAAGTGCACGTTAAGAACATAACCTACCACCCCAAGACCGATCAGAATAAACAACACGATAAGGATGCGCCTCAACCATCGACGCTTCTTGCGCACTTGCGCCGGCAAAATCAGCCCTCCGAAAAAGAGTGGGACAAGCTCAACAGCATTTTACGATCAGAGTAATGATACGGTTGAAAGGCCAAAAAACAAGAAGGGGCTCGAGGGAGACCCCGAGCCCCAGCTCAATTGCAGCGAACTTTTTTTGCGAGACTTCAGCTACCGCTTGAGACTCAGCATTACTTGTATCATCTGGTCTGTAACAGTGACTATTTTGGAATTGGCCTCGAAGCCGCGCTGCATCACGATCATCGAAGTGAATTGCGTGGTCAGGTCAACGTTGGCCATCTCGAGGGACTGTCCAACTATCGTCCCGCGGCCACCGGCGTTCGCTGTGCCGATCGTAGGGTTGCCGGACCCAGGCGCCTGAGCGAACATGTTCTCACCCATTATTGTCAGAGATGTGGGGGCTGGGAACGTCGCCAAGGCAATCTGAGCGACCGCCTTGGTCGTCCCGTTAGAGAACATGCCAATTATCTTCCCGTCGCTGTTTATGCCCACCGATTCCAGTTCACCGATCGAGAAGCCGTCCTGATAGGTGTACGAAATCGCGGAGTTGAGCGCATATCCGGTCAGATACGTGGTGCCGCTGTCAATCTCACTTCTGATGTTCCACGCGACACTCTGGTCCTTTGCGCCATTCGCCCAATTGACCGACGCGAAGTCCAGCGATGCCGCACCAGCGTTGGAGATCAATACCCCGCCGGAGTCGAACCTCATCGGGTCAAGGTCAAGCGCTGGATTGCCCGTGGCCGCGTAATCTGGATCGCCTCTGGCTATAATCACGCCATTTCCGTCCGACGTAAGTGGCAACGTTGTCGAGGAGTCAACTTCCGACTTCGCTACGTATGCAATCCAATCCCATCGGTCTAGAATCGAGTCCCCGTTCTCGTCAATCGGAGTGAACTCGAGCGTTACCGTGTGGGCTGCCCCAAGCGAATCGTAGGTAGTCACCGAGGTGCTGAAGGTCTCCGCCTCGTCAACGGAAGACGTGGACGGGTTATCGACGGTCGCCTCGGTGTCGAGGTTTATGTTGGTCTTGAAGAGTGTGGTCGCCTGCGGGTCCATCGTCATGCCGAGCGGGAGGTGTATGTTGGTCGCCGCGCCCGACGTGTTTATCTCACCCGTATCCGTCATAGCAGACCAACCCAACACATGCAGACCGTTCGGGTTGACCAGGTCATACTCCTTGTTGAAGGTGAAGTTACCCGCTCTGGTGTAGAAATTGTTACCAGAATCGTCCCCCACCACGAAGAACCCGTTGCCCTGGATGGCGAGATCGGTCGCTACATTGGTGCTCATAAGAGAGCCCTGGGAGAACGACGGTGTGACGGACCCCACGGACACCCCCTGGCCAGCCGCTCCGCCGCTGTTGTCCATCTGTTGGGCAATCGACTGGCTGAGAATGTTCTGGAATATCGGCACAGACCCCTTGAAGCCAACTGTGTTGATGTTGGCGATATTGTTACCGAGCACGTCCATTCCTAGCACGTAGGAACTGAGGCCCGATAACCCCGAATACAAGGATGCTAACATCTTTTTCTGTCCTCCTAAGTTTGTGCAGTCCAAAGGGCCGGTGCGCTGCCTCTGTCATTCGGTGGCGCTATAGCTTCCCCCAAGGGGCCAGCCGTTACTTAGGCCTAGAACTGCGAATCTTGTGTATCCTTTACTTGAAATCTTCTCTCTTGTGTGAGCGTTTGGCTGCCTCAATCGGTCAGCAGCAACAGACCTCCCCAACGGGGCCAGCCTTTCTGCGCCCACACATCCCTGCGCTATCTCCTAGCCAAAACCGTGCTGTCTATGTTCGTGAAAACTTTCTCCATACTGTTGTTTGCGTCCAATACTGTTACGACCGTTCGATTCTTGATGCTCACTATCGCCGCGAGATCGTCCATCAGGACAAGCGACTCTCTGCTTCCTTTGGCCTCGGCCTGACCCACCGCGTCCGACAGACGCGACAGGTCGTCTCGCGAAAGCTCGATCCCCCTCGATTCAAGCCGCCTCATGGCGTGCGCAGAGAACCTGAGCTGATCAGCATTGGCCTGCGCCTCTTGAAGAAAGGCGCCAAACCTCTTCCCTTGTGCCGACTCCCCAGCCTTATCGGGTCTGCGCAGCCCATTCTGCTGGACCTGTCTAAGCCCTCGCAGAAGCCCAGAGCCAGCAAGCTCATTCGTCATTTGAACTCTCTCCTTCCTGAATCTCAGATACCTCTGATAGCGGAACCTTCTGCCCGTTCAAGATTAGATAGGTT
>CAZKNE010000183.1:0-5085 GCA_964554005.1 uncultured bacterium
GACAAGGCCATCAGCAGCATTCCCACCTTATCGTTGCTGAGGCCAGCGGCGATGACCTGCCCCTCTAGATAGCCCGTGAGAAACGTCATCGCTGTGCCACGCAGGTTGGACCAGCCGGAGAAATCAACATCCTTGAAGGTCCAGTCGATCCCCATCTCGTGATCGTTGTCCAACTTCACCTCAAACAGCTCGACCTCTATCTCAACTTGCGGAGGCTTCACATCCACAGCTTGTATATACTTCTCAACATAGTTCGCTACCGTCGGATCGCAGTTTATGAGCGTCAGCGTCCGTGAAGGCATGTCAGTAAGAACCTGACCACGTCCAGCCAATATATCCTCGACCTGGGACTTGATGTCCAGAAGTGGAGCCTGCTTAATCCTGAAGACCTTGATCGGCTCACCACGAGTGATGATAAGGAACTTGTTGTCTATGCGCCACGAATAGCCAAAAGACCGAAGAACAATGTCAAATATCTCCTCGAGCGTAACGCCGGACAGGTCCAGACTGATCCGGCCCTGGAGCCGCTGTGGGATGATGACGTTCAGGTTCGCGTCCTGGACCAGCTTCTGGATAATGTCCTGGAGGTCGGCGTCAACGGCCTTTATGATGAACCGCTGCTGAAGCACCGCAGGAACAGGCGACTCGGGAGCCTCCGCCAGCGAGAGCGCCTCGGAGATATCCGCCAGATTGGGGGTCTCCAAGACAGTCATATCCTCAAGCTCTGGTTCATCTGACTCGGTGCTCTCAGTAGCCGTTGGCTCCTCAACTACAGCCTCGGTCTCGCTCGTGGCAGGTTCCACCCAAGGGGCACGCATCGTCGCACACCCCAAAAGCGACACAAGCATCAAAACAAGAGAAAGAATAGCGATTGAGGTCGCCCCCATTACCCATCCGTTCTTCACATTAGCCTCCCGTATGACAAAAATCACTTTCTTCTACTGCGCCCCTGCCATCAGGCGCTTCTAATTATGTTTACTAGCTAAGCTGCCAAACCGATTAACACATTCCCAAGAACGTAACATCATAAGCTCGTAGTGGCTTCTTGGTCCGTCTGTTGCGCGACCTTCTTGTCTTTAGTCTCCCCTTCCTTCTTGGGTGCCTCCAGCGGCCGCAGTGCCTCGTGAATGCTCCAGTCACCCTGGCCTACCGGAAAGTTGTAATCCAGGTTATCTAGGCGATTCCGGATTGTCACGTAATCCGGCTGGATGTCGAGCACTTCGATTTCCTGCCAGACGAACTCCAGGGTCTTCTTGATCCTCTCAACCTTTCTCTGTGCTTTCTCCGCACCCGCGCCCCACATGACGTACCTCGTGAAGGAAGTGGGAGTCGAGGTCAAAGTCTCGTCGTACACGAACCAGGGGTTTTTCAAGTAAGTCTCGACCACCGTTTCTTTCTCGCGCCTAACTCGCACAGTCGGTATGCGCAGCACGTCACCGACCCGGACCACGTATTTGATTACAGCACCGGTGTAGATCCAGCCCCCGACTTCGCGGGCCTCTCCCGTGTACCATCTGCAGGCAATGACCGCGTCGGGGCTTCTGCCTCCATAGACTACGACTGTTACCAACACGTCGGGCTTGTACTGCACGCGCATTTGGCCCTTCCGCGCGGCCTGAACATTTATTTCGCGCTTCTGAAGAGCGGCATTTATGGTCGTGATCTCCTCGAAATCCTTCAACCCCTCCGGAATAACGAGCTCTTCACGGTATGTCTCGTATCCCTCCTTCTTAAGCTCCAGTGTGTATTTGCCGGGCGGGAAGCTCCATGGGATCAAACAGTCGGTGACGTATGATTGACGCAGACCATTTATGTAAACTCTTGCCTCGCTGGGCCGCGAGGTGATCCATATCTTGCCCAATCCCTCATGTTTACGCTGAAATGGCGATCTGGAGGTATCCCTGCCCGCGGCCGCAAACTCCTTCATCCATTTGGCCTCAGGCTCGCCTGGTCGAGCTACTGCCGATACCGCCGGGGCAGCCTCCATCCGGCTCCCAACGTCCCGGGTGGGCGCCTCGACATCCAACTCAGGAGCCGTTTGGACCGCGGTCTTAGCTATCTCGGTCTCACTGGGGCCCTTATCCCGCGATGCTCTCTCCATGATAGACGGAATCAACTGCCATGCGAGAACAAGAACGGCCAGAGCAATGACCACAACCATAAACCACTTATTCCTGAGCAAAACCTATTCCTCCCAGATTAAAGGGCGCCATCTTTAAGGACCTCAAATAGTCAACAAGCCCCGACATTAGAACCCGGCACTCCCTACGCCCCCTGACGAAGCCGACTCAGCCGCTGCGCTCTTGAGCTGATACGTCTCCAGCTGCATGTTCACGCGTATCCCTGGAACATCGAACCGACCCAGCTTCTGAACCAGTGTAGCTTGATGAGCGTCGATCCACTTGATATTCACGAGCCTGTCCAGATAGCTCAAGCCCTCGAAAAACTTCACCAGGTCCTTGAACCTACAGTCAACGTTGTTGGCCCTGATAGGAATGACATAGAACGTGAGGTCGCTCCCCGGCAAGCTGTGCGAATAGCTCTCCATCTGCTCGATCGGAAGCTGATTGATACTAGCTCGCTGCGCGGTTGAGGCAAACTGCTCCAGAAGAGCCGGAAGGCTGTAATCAACGGGCACCTTGAGCATCAAGACTTTTGCCTCTTCTTTCATCCTTGCCAGGAGCAGTTTCTTCTCCGTCAGGTGCGAGATGAGTTCCTTTGCTTTTTCGATCTTCGCCTGCTCTCGCCCTGTCTTGACGCGGAGCTCCTTCGTTTCCTGAATGATAGGATTGAATAAACCAAAATAAACTATCACAAGAAAAACAACCGCCACGCCGGCAACGATACCGATCCTCGCGCCAGCTGGAAGCTCGCCAAACCGCCCTAGTGCCATATCAAACTACCCCGCTATGAGTAAAGTAAATCCTATCCCTTCGTTCTGACCTTGTCCCAGAACTGCTGCCCCTCCAGCTGGCAAACCACCTTGAACTTCAGCTTATACGTGCCGGTAACTTCATCAGGATAAATCGTCCTAAGCACCTGCTTACGCAATTTCTCTGAGAGTCCGCCCCTGGTCGAAGTGGGGCGAATATTGCCATCCTTGACCCGCTCCACCGTCTCTCTACTCGCCTGCAAATACACCTCCTCGAAAAACGGAGACTCCTTCAACCTATCGACGAATCTCGTGATCCTCTCCTGAAGTGCTACCTGTGAATCGTCGTAGGCATAGCCATCAATCACAGCTTCCCATTTGGTGCTACTCTCAACACCCGGCCCCGCACCCCGGCCCCGACGACGACCTCGGCGCCCCGTGGCTCTCTGTCCAACGCGATTGATCTGCACGGTCTGGACATACATGTTGTCCGAGACAAGCGTCGCCAAGTTCTCGTATATGTCAGGCCAGAGCGGCTCGTTCTCGGTGAGCTTGGCCAGAAGGCCAGAGTAACTCTGGAACCTCGCAATCTGCCCGTTGACGCCTTTGAGCTCCTCCAAGGCAGGTTTGAGCTCCTCGTAGTTCGCCTTCTCTACCTCGAACTTCTCCCTCGCTTTCCCCAGATCGCCGCGGAGAAACAGATAAAACAGGCCAATTATGGCCAGCACAACAACAACCAAACCCGTATAGACGAACCGCTTGACCGCCACAAAGGCCTGGGCCTTTATCTCGGCCGGGACCAGGTTAATCCTGATCAACTTGGGCGGCTCCAGCGCAAGGCCTAAACAACTTGCAAACCGAGGCGCAAGAGTCTCTAGCTCCGTGGACTGAGAACCCAAACCCTCTAGATTGAGACCCTCCAACGGGCTGAAGAACTTGATCTCGACGTCCTCGAGCCCTTCCGCCAAGAACTCGTCAATTCGCGGAAGCCGAACCCCCTCGCCCGAAACGTAGAGCTTCTTTACGATATTGCCCCTGAACTGCTGCTTGTAATACAAGAAAGAACGCTTCAGCTCGGTCGCAACTCGCTGTAGGGCAGGAATCTCTTCGATTGAGCTCGGCCCACCGGCAACGCCCGGCCCGAAATCCATTTCCGCTTCTTCCTCGCCCTCCTCGAAGGCGGTCCTCATATCGTTGTAACCGGTGAAAATCTCCCTTTGGAAGTAGAGCGTCTCGTTCCCAAAGATGAGCATTGTGCTTATGTCCGCACCGATATCGATCAGCGCGATCGCCTCGCCACTCGACCAGATGCCCGAGCGAGACAAAGATGCGTATAGACCGCACGAAGACGCCGAGATAGCCGCAGGAAGTACCCCAAAGGTGCGCAGGACGTTGATGTTTTCATACACCAAGTCCCGGTTGGCGGAGATGATCATCACCTGCTGCTTGTCCTGACCCCGCTCACGGACCATCCGCAACAGCGAATAGTCAAAGATGAGGTCCTCTATCGGAACCGCTGCATCCTTCCGAACCTCGCGCTCAACTACACCCGCTATCTCCTTCCGAGGCATCGGTGGGAACGACAGTATCCGAGTCCGGACGTCCCGACCCCTGACAAGGCTCACAACGTTCTCGAACTTCTTTCTCGGTGGCAGGCTAGCAATGGCCTCCGAAAGCGCCTCGGTCTGAGCTCTCACAACCTCGTCCGGAGACGGCTTCCCCTTGAACTCCAAGTTCGAGACACCAAAGGCCCTGACCAAGGTCTCCTTCCCTGGCTCGATCTCTACTACCTTGACCGAGCTGGAGTCAATATCGATGCCGATAACAGTCTTTGCCATGTCCTATGACCTCGGTTATTGCCCTAAACCCTGGGCATCAATCAATCAAAGGCAGTCTATACTACTTGTATCCCTCAGTTGCGGGAAGCGGGTACCACCAACTCTTCCCGTAATCTGTCCCAGCTATCAATAGCACTATGTCGTCGTTGTTCTCAGGATATAGCTCGCTATCGCTCTTCAACTTCGGCCTGCTGCTCGGAGTAACGTCGGTATGCCTCTGGTCCCGTCCCATGCTTGCTATGAAAACCCTTGCCGGCTGGATCGGAACGCTTATGTATCCCTCGCCCGGAAGGCTCTGCGCAGGATTGTCCGACTCAGGATCAATATAAACCACATAGTAGCCCGGATAGGACACATACGCGTACCCGTTGCTCC
>CAZKNE010000184.1:0-1387 GCA_964554005.1 uncultured bacterium
AGGAAGAGCTAGTTGAGGTCTAGTGAAGTGCAATCTGGTCTGAAGACATTGGTGTCGCAGCACGTTGTCGATTGGAGATGAGCATTGCCGGTTTTCGCATATAAGGCATCTGACAGACGGGGAAACGTAACAGAGGGCACGATGGACGCCCGGGAGCGTTCTCTCGTTGTTCAGGCCCTTCAGCAGCGAGAGCTTTTCCCGCTCAAAGTTGAGGCTTACGTGTCCAAGAAAGGCCTTTCAGTGGAGCTGAGCCTCAAGCAGCTGACGGGCCGGATACGCGGGCGTGATGTTCTGGCGGCGAGCCAGCAGCTGGCTACACTCCTCGAGGCAGCAGTGCCCTTGGACAAGGCGCTAGGGATAACGATTAACACGACGGACAGAGAGCGGTTTCGGCGCGTTCTCGAGAACGTTCGCAAGAGTGTTCAGGGCGGGAACTCGTTCGCAGACTCGCTTGGGAAGTACCCGAAGGTCTTCTCGAAGCTCTATGTGAACATGGTCAGGGCCGGCGAGAGAGGCGGCGCCTTGGAGTCGGTCATGCGCCGCTTGGTGCAGTTTTTGGAGAGCTCTCAAGAGATGCGTGAGCACATCATCACTTCGATGATCTATCCACTTCTGTTGGTATTTGTCGGTGGTGCGGCAGTTGTGATTCTAATGATGTTCGTGATCCCGAAGTTCGCGCAGATTTTTGAGGACATGGGACAGGCTCTTCCGGTCCCGACAAAGATTCTCATGTCGATCTCCAACGGCTTCCAGTCATATTGGTGGGCGATTTTGGGGGCACTTATCGCAGCTGTCCTGGCGGCCAGAGAGGCGTTGAAGAACGAGCGGACGGCGCTTTCCCTTGATCAGTTCAAGTTGAAAGTGCCTGTTTTGGGAGACCTTTTGCAGAAGATAGAAGTGGCACGCTTTGCGCGCACGCTCGGGACGCTGGTGGAGAATGGTGTCCCGCTGATACAAGCTTTGAAGATAGTGAAAGACATCATTACCAACCGTGTCATATCCGAGGCGATGTCGCAGGCCACTATCGACGCCAATGGCAAGGGCAAGAAGAGTAAAGACATCATATCGTCGATAACGAAAGGGAAGGGCATATCCCGTCCACTTAGCGAAAGTGGCGTGTTCCCACCGCTTGCGGTGAGTATGGTAACGATCGGCGAGGAGAGTGGGCAGCTCGAGGCTATGCTCGAGAAGGTTGCCGACATATATGAGATCGACGTGAAAAACACGCTCAAGAGGCTTATTGCGCTCCTGGAGCCGCTGATGATCCTTGTCATGGGCGTCATAGTCGGCTTCATCGTCATTTCAATGCTGATGGCAGTATTCAGCATCAACAACATTGAGATGTAATGGAGATAGGAGGAAAATGAGATGCCGCTAGCTAGATTGC
>CAZKNE010000184.1:1397-4808 GCA_964554005.1 uncultured bacterium
AAATACAAGGGGGTTCACTCTGATAGAGCTCTTGGTCGTCCTTGTGATATTAGGTCTTCTGGCCGCGATTGTGGTCCCGAGCTTCACAGGTAAAACGGAGAAGGCCAAGATCCAGGCCGCCAAGACGCAGATACAGATGCTCGGCACGGCTTTGGACCTCTACAACGCCGAAGTCGGACAATATCCTAGCTCGCTGGAGGAGCTGCTCTCCTCGAACGCTACCAATTGGGACGGGCCATACTTGAACAAGAAGAAGATCCCAAAGGACCCCTGGGGCAACGACTACTCCTATGAGGTGGTTGATAACGGCCGCTCGTACAAAGTGAGCTCCCAGGGCTGCAAGGCGTCTGGCCCGATCAATAGCTGGGATTAGTGTTGCGCGAAGTGCAAGGTCCCGAATCCGGAGCTCTTTATTCTGGATACAGGTCTGGGATTCGCTGTTCTCACACCTCGGCCGGTAGTCCACAGTTTGAGCCTTGCAGTCCGAATCTCGCGGTTCGGCTGCGGGGGTTCACGATGATCGAGCTTCTGATCGTCCTGTTGATCGCGGGGCTTATGGTCGCGTTTGTCGTCCCCTCGTTCGTGAGCAGCATTAAGGGCATGCGGCTGAAAGGAGAGGTGAAGCACCTCGCGGCCGCACTCAGGTTCGCCCGAAGTCAGGCTGTGTGCAGCAAGGGGCTGGCAATCGTCAAACTGGACCTAGGCAGCGGGACCTACGACCTGATCATCAAGAAGAAGCAGAGCCGCGGCAGGCCTGGTCCGGAGGGTGGCTCGGACCTCTTCGGAGCCGAGGCGGGGCCTGCCGGCCTCGGTGGAGGCTCCGCAGCTCTTGGCGGCAGGTCGCTTTCGACATCAACTGGTCTCGGTGGGGACTCGTCCTTCGGCGCCTCAGAAAACAAGCCCGAATCGAGAGGCAAGGGTGGTGAGAGCCCCTTGGTTCGATCGGTCAGGAAAACGAGAAAGCTCAAGAAAGGCATCACGATAGCGAGCTTTACCTACGGTGATGAGAAATACGAGGATGGTGTTTGCAACGTTTTCTTCTTTCCCCGTGGCACTTCAACCGGCGGTCTAATCGAGCTGGAGGGCGAATCAGGTCGGTCATTTGTTATAGAGAGAGAGCCGGTAACGGGCTCGGTGAAGATCAAAACGCCAGAGGATTACTCGTGAGAGTGTGTAGATGACCAAGAGACGGAACCGGTTGTTTGGGCGCTCGGGCTTCACGCTCTTGGAGGTGATGGTGGCCCTAGCCATCCTTGCGATTGGGTTGGTTACTATCATGCAGCTGTTTGCTGGGTCGTTAAGGCTGGCCAGGGTCGATAAGGGGTTGACCAAAGCGGTGTTCGTCGCCCAGCAGGTTATGGACGACCTTGTCTTGAGGGACGGTCTCGAGGACGGCTACGAGGATTCGGGCGAGGAGGAGGGCTATTCGTGGACAGCGCAAGCGCAGAAGCTCGTGGGCGGGGACATGAAGCCCAACAGCGAGAAAGATATACCGACGGCGGACTTCATCGAGCAGATAGGCGCCGATGACGCAATCGTCCCGGTGAACATATTCAAGCTCACAGTCACGGTTAATTGGCGGTATGGCAACAGCCCCAATGGGCGGCGTTACGAGCTCAGCAGTTTGAAGACGCTCGCATTTCGCGAGGAGGTTCAGCAATGACGCGCTCAGCGTTCAATCGCCGCGGGTTCACGCTTCTTGAGCTTCTTATCGCAAGCACGATCACCGTAATCATAGTAGGGATAATCCTTGCCTCATTTCAGGTTGCCTCAAAGGCATGGGCGACCGGTCAGCGGCGAGGGGACAGCGCACAGCGGACGAGGGTGGCTCTTTCGCAGATGTTTGAGGATTTGAAGTCGTCGTATCCCTTCAAGGTGAGGATGTTTGAGCAGGGCAGCAAGAGACGTTCGACTCGAGTTCTCGTGTTTTCAGGGCAACATGACAGCATTAGTTTCGTGACGAAGGAGGCCGGACTTACGGGCGAGGAGAGCTCGCTCGGGCTTCGCGCCGTAACTTACTTCGTGAACGAGTCTGGCTCAGAGGACGAGAATGGTCTGGTGATGAGAGAGGGCAACCCGTTCTCGGAGAAGCCATTTGAGGAGGGTGTGCTGTATCAGCTTGATCCTGATGTAACCTCGATGTCGTTCAGATATTTTTATGATCCCAATATCCGCATCCGGTTTGAACGGGTTCTGCGGAACGATTCTACACTTGAGCCGGGCGAGTGGTTGGACACGTGGGATTCCTATGGCGAGACGTCGTCAGACATGACCTATTCTGTTGAGCAGTCGCGGGAGATCGAGCGTTATCTGCCGAAGTCAGTCGAGATTACGATGACGGTTGATCGCGATGGGGAGGAGGAGACTCTCGGGCCGTTTGTGGTGCCGATCTTCAATCGGCAGATTTCGTTGGCCAGCGGGCTTGCGGAGGTACAGGAGCAGTGACCGGGATTGCGATGGCCAGAGTTCAGGTGGCGGGCACTCAGAGGGGAGGTCAAACGTGGAAGGCGTCCTGGTTTGGTGTCGAGAGTCGATGCCTGAGAAGCAATCGCGGCGTAGCGCTGTTGATGACGATATGGATAATGGTTTTGTTGACGGTAATGGCGCTTGAGTTTTCTTTCGATAAGAGAGTTGACCTTTTAATTGCGACGAATTTCAGGGACGAGTCGCAGGCATATTATCTGGCTATGGCGGGGATTAACATGGCGCTGGCAGAGGTACTGTCGAAGGAGTACTACTTCGGGTCGCCGGACGGGTCGGGCGAGCTTTATTTTGCGTCTCGGCAGGTGAAGTGGGATGAGGCAGGCCAGCTCGAGGTGGACGAGGCATCTCCGTCGCGCGAGGGGGTTCGGCTTGGTCGAGGCTCTTTCGACTACCAGCTCGTTGACGAGCGTCGGAAGCTTGACATCAGGCTTTCGAGCAATGACGAGAGGTTCAGAGACCTCATTATGGACTCCGGAGTTGACGACATGACTGCCGACACGATAATCGACTCGATGAAGGACTGGCGGGACGCGGACGACTTTCACAGGGCGAACGGCGCTGAGGATGATTATTATCAGTCGCACTACGAGGAGCAGGGGATGAGCGAGCCATATTTGTGCAAGAACGCCAATTTTGACTCGGTTCGAGAGCTTCTTTTGGTTCATGGGATAACCCCGGAGATACTGTTTGGCACTGGGAATGTTGAGAAATATGGGTTCCGGAAGGAGGAGAGCGCAGGTGTCGGCCAGGACCACGAGTTCACCGGGGTGTTTGACCTGCTGACCACTTGGGGCGGCGGGCTTTATTACGACACCGCCTCGGACGATCTTCTCTCGGGGCTGACGACAGATGCGAGGGCTCAGCGGGAGCTGGAGCAGAGGGAGAGCGGAGATTGGACCAATGTGCGCGCCCAAACTCATCGCGTTA
>CAZKNE010000184.1:4818-5074 GCA_964554005.1 uncultured bacterium
TACGTCCACGAGATTCACGATCACATCAACCGGGCGCATCGCATCATCTGACGTTACGCGGACGATCGTGGCCGTGGTCAAGAAGGTTGGCAGTTTGAGGCGTCCTAGGGTCGAGATCATGGAATGGCACGATAACTACGTTGGCTCCGTTTACGCCCAGTTTGGGTCGGACATATAGCCTAAAGGTCAAGAGGAGCTAAATGGTATCACTTCAGTCCAGCCTGAGCATACTCTTCAAAAGGGACAAGGTTATCCT
>CAZKNE010000185.1:0-2696 GCA_964554005.1 uncultured bacterium
TGTTCATCCTATCTCCCCTCATGATTGCCGGCGTGACCTGCAAGTATCACGCCGGAAAAGCAATGCACCCGTGTATGAATTATCGATCTTACCGAGCATTATACACGTTGCAGGGTCCCGGCATCAACAGCTTACCTCACGGTGAAGTATGGATGTTTATCGAGATGTCGCGTCAGATGTCGAAGAGGCCTATAACAGGAAGTCCGAGCTCATCTCGAACCGACCCGTCCATCAGATATTCGATCAAGGACCTATCCTGCGGCGCTTTCGTCTGCCTGGCCCTCTCTTTAGCCTGGGCCACAATCTCCGCTCGCCGTGCGGGCGAGAGGCAACCTCTTGCTGTCCTTAGAAGCTCCCTGTCCAGCTTGACCAGACGGGTCTGAACTCGCTCGAGCCATTGGCCTGCCCTGCTTTTTCTTGTTTCCTCTGCGAGCGCACTCAGATTCTGAGCTATTTGCCCGATGCTATCCTTGCGAGCGGCGAGCTCCGGCCTTTCGAATAGCGCCTCAACCATCTTCGCGAGCGCGGTTAAGCGGTTCAGCACGTAGTAAACATCAGAATCCTCGGGCCTCGCTTCAGCCCCAATGGACACGTGGTCCTGCTGTTCCGCGGGGAAGAGACTCTGCGCCGAAAGATATGACTGGAAGGCGGCGCGGACCGGCTTGTCGCAGTAGGAAAGCGTCATCCGAAGCTTGCTGAACTCATGCCTCCTCGCAATCAGGCTCCGCATCGCCCTGTCGATCCCGCGGAACACGACCATCAGTGGGATTTCGTCGCGCTTCCACTTCTCGGCGATGGTCCACTCCTTCGGGGAGAGTAGCATCGGCGAAAGCCTTACCTGGACTATGTAGTCCTCAACCCTTTGGAGGTATTCGTCCTGGCCTCTTCGTGTTCTTCTCATAGATTATCCGCACGCCCTTCAGGGTGAGATATGGGTCAACCGCGTCTATGGTCTCGGTCTCACCTGCGAACAGCCTCGCCAGCCCGCCCGTCGCCACGACCGTGGGTCTGCTCCCAAACTGCATCTCTGACACGATCCGTGCTATCATCCCCTCGACAATGCACAGATGGCCGAAGAAGAGACCAGATTGGATGCTGGTTTCTGTCGTTCTGCCGACCACTGTGGCCGGCCTCGTAACCGCTACCCGAGGCAGCTTCGCGGTCCTTGCGAAGAGAGCATCAGCGCTTATCCCGACCCCCGGGACTATGCTCCCGCCAAGGTACTCGCCCTTATCTGATACTACGCAGAACGTCGTTGCAGTGCCGAAATCAACGATGATGACCGGGCCGCGTGTCTCATAGTAGGCGGCAAGCGCGTTGGCGATCCTATCTGAGCCGACCTCTGCTGGATTCTCGTAGAGTATCGGCATGCCAGTCTTGACGCCGGGGCCGACGAGCATCGCCCGGACGCCAAACACGTTCTCTGCCATCTCTAGGAACACGTGAGATAGAGGCGGAACAACGGAACAAACGCCAACCCCATCCACGTCCCCAGGAGCGAGTCCAGCGCTTGCTAGCAGGGAGCCCACAAGGAGCGAGTACTCATCCTTCGTCTTGCAAATGTCCGTCGCGAGGCGCCAGTGGTGGGACAGGTTCTCTCCCTCGAACATCCCCACCGCCGTCTGAGTGTTGCCCACATCTATGACCAGGAGCATACTTCTCCCTCTGCTGCTACCGTTGTGAAGCCGCGCGACTGCTCGATGACCAATGCGCCCTGCGCATCAATACCTCTGCACCGGCCGGCGGCCACCTGGCTTGCTGATCTGACCTCCACGTTCCTTCCCACCAGAAGACCTCGTCTGTTGTAACTTTCGGCCATCATTGCAAAATCCCCCGACTTCAACCTCTGATACCAAACAATGAACGAGTCGAGCACCCCTGTAAGCAGCTCGGTCAGGCTGGCGGTGCCGAGCTCCGAAAGCCAGACCGCGCTTCCTTGCAGGTGGTCTGGGACACCGAAATCGGGCCTTTCGACGTTTACGCCGATGCCCACCAGCGCGAGCCGAACGCGTTGATTGGACACCTCCGTCTCGGTCAGCACGCCGGCCACCTTCTTTCCTGAAAGGTAGATGTCGTTGGGCCACTTGAGCTGGGGGCTTGCTCCGATGGCCAGCTCAATCGCGTCTGCAACAGCCAGGCCAGCAGCGACCGCAAGCAGATGCGATTGCCCCGCCGGAATCTCCGGGCGAAGGACCAACGTGAAATAAAGCCCGCCCTCAGGAGAAAACCAACGACTCGAGAACTTCCCTCGCCCGGCCGTCTGCCTCCTAGCGACGACGACTGTTCCCTCTGCCGCGCCGGACTTGGCAAGCTCCCGCGCTACGTCGCTCGTCGATGAGATCTCCTCGAACCACCTGAGCGAGAAGTTCAAAGGTTTGAGGACTGAACGAGCGCCGTCGTGAGAATCGGTGCTGTGCCTGTGCGCTGTCATCAGAGCTTCAGCCGGGTTATTGCATCATGAACAATGTTGTAGCGGCGGGCCGTCTCTGTGACGATATCCTCGGGGAGCTCTTTCGCCGGCGGGTTCCTGTCCCAGCCGCTTTCGATCAGGTATTGGCGGACGAACTCCTTGTCGTAGGGATCGCTCCTGTTACCTTTAGAGTAGTCAGACTTGAGCCAAAACCGCGAGGAGTCAGGTGTCAACATCTCGTCCATCACGCAGATCTCTGCGCCAAGCTGGTTCGACCAGCAGGCGA
>CAZKNE010000185.1:2706-5067 GCA_964554005.1 uncultured bacterium
CGGTTGTATCCGAACTCGAACTTCGTGTCGGCGAGAATGAGCCCTGCCTGACGAGCCGCCCGCTGCCCGAACTGATAGAGCTCCTGCGACATCTTGCGCACTAGCTCCGCATCTTCCTTGCCAATATCAGCCTCCAGCGCCTCGAACCCGACCGGCTTATCATGGCCCGATTCTGCCTTCGTTGTCAGCGTGAAAAGAGGTTTAGCGATCTTGTCGCCGAAGTTGAGGCCTTGCGGAAGCTCAACCTCACCTACACTGCCGCTCTTCTCATACTCCCTAAACGCTGAGCCGCAAAGATGTCCCCGAACTATGCACTCAAACGGGATCGGTTTCATTCGTTCGACCATCATCGTCCGATCAGCGAGCACCTCGAGCGCGTCGTCTTCGAGGTCGATGAAATCCTGCGGCCTGGTCGAGACGAAATGGTTTGGGCAGACGTCCTTAGTCTCCCGAAACCAGAACTTCGAGATGCTGGTCAAGACCTTGCCCTTTGATGGGATGTCGGTCGGCAGCACGATGTCAAATGCCGAGATGCGGTCTGTGGCGACAAGCAGGAGTATATTCTCAGTGAAACGAAATATCTCACGGACTTTCCCGCTCCGGATGTGTTGAAGTTCACTAACAGATTGAACGCTGCTCAAGATTCGCTCTGCATCCATTATTTGCTCCTTTCCTCATCCCATTACCTCGGCAGCAAGCCCCCGTCTTGCCCAATGAGGTCCTGACATTTCATCGTTATTATAGAATATGATGTGCCCTGCTTCGCGGCATCGGCCACGGTCTCAAAATACCACCCGCTAGCATAGAACAGAAGCGTCTTCGTAGCAACAGGCCCAAGGTCCGACAGCAGCGCTCGAACCGACAGAACTCCTCCGTCCTGACCAACGCCAAACTCCAGCTTGACCTCGCCTCGTGCATCTGATGCAGACAAGAGACCACCAAACGGCAGTCTGGGAGCGAAGACGAGCTCTGGGCAGCCGCAAGCGTGATGGCCTGAGCCGATCGCAACGCCTGGAAGCGACTTGGCCATGTTGGACTCAAGGATAAGCAGGTCCTTGAAAGTGATGAGGCCGTCCCCGTCGAGGTCGCACCGCGAGTCCCAGTCCGGGTCTGATGAGTTTGCGCCAATTGCCTTCTCCATGAGGGACTTATCTTTTGTGTCAACTTGGCCCGAACCGTCAATATCCCCTAAAAGCTCTTGACTTTTGCCTGAATCATCTGCCTTTTCGCCAATTGATGGCACGACGAGAGACATCAGACACAACCACAGAAAGAACATGCAGGCCAAAGGCGTCAAACGGCGCCTCGTTTGCACTATGCTCACAATCGAAGACATCTCCCTATTCTCTGCTCTATCTGCCCGCCACATCACGGCCATGCTCCGACTAAGCCCGTTAGGGACCTTCCGAGATGATAGCATCCCGGGCTATCGCTCACCTGGGAGCTTGACCCAATTGCGTATTGTTGCCGCAGTCGCGTAACACGTCAACAGCTTATGGTCCGGCGAGGAGGCACACTTGACTTTTTGCTCGCCCAATCCAAGCTTTTGAGGCATCTGATAGTGTGCTCAATGGGACTTTAACTGGCGAGGGTCAATGGGCGAGAGCAGTAAAATGAAGGCCGAACGTCTTGGAGAGGTCTATTCAATCCTTGATGCGAGATATCCTGACGCGAGCCTGAGGCTTGATTTCACCACTCCGCTGGACCTGCTGGTGGCATCTATACTGGCTGCCCGGTGCAGGGACGAAGTTGTCAACAGGACGACCGCGTCGCTGTTTGCGAATTATAGGACGGCGAAGGACTACGCTGACGCCGAGGTCGAGTCGCTCGAGGCGGAGCTTGGGAGCCTTCCCATGTTCAGGCGTAAGGCCAGGAGCGTCAAGGCAGCGTGCGAGTCCCTGGTGGCGGAGCACGACGGCAAGGTGCCTGCCGATATAAATGCGCTGACTGCACTCAAGGGGGTTGGCCGAAAGACGGCGAATTTGGTGCTTTCAAACGCCTTCGGCCAGCCTGCCATCGCTGTCGATACTCATGTTTTGCGCATCTCTGATCGGCTGGGCTTATCGAGTGGAACGGACCGCGACCAAACTGAGCAGGAGCTGATGAGAATGCTGCCTAAGAGCAAATGGAGCCACCTGGCGCACATCTTCTCCGATTTTGGGCGCGAGGTCTGTCGGGCACGAAACCCAAAATGCACTCTCTGCCCTGTTGCCAAGCTCTGTCCTTATTTCAAGAAATGACGAGGGATTGCGATTGAAACCTGAAGGGCGATCGGTGGTGCTAGAGCGAGTGCCTATGATGTCGGTCGACCGGGGCTATTGCACACTTGTTCTGGCGATTCAGACAGTTCTGAAATACCTT
>CAZKNE010000186.1:0-5058 GCA_964554005.1 uncultured bacterium
TTGGGACCGTTGGAGGGCAGCCGCAGACCGACCGAAGAGAGGGCGATCTTTACGTGAGGGCTAGGGATGGCCGGACGATCGTGATCGGCGGGCTGATGTACGACGACACTCACGAATTGAGCTACAAGGTCCCGGTGATCGGAGACATACCATACATAGGTCGGCTGTTCAGAATGACCAAGCGCACGACTAAAAAGACTGAGATGGTTATTTTCTTGACGCCTCATATCCTGAACGACACAAACATCGCAGATTTCGCTGAGGCGGAAAGAGCAACCTGCAACAGCGCAGCGGGCAGGCCCATCTACTATCCGGTGGTTCCGAAGTAACCGGGGGCTTCAAGCGCGACAGGTCGTGTAAGGGCGGCGGTTCATGGGACACCGCCCTCAAAGCTTAGCTAAGCATCTCAAAGCCAACCAGGCTCATCTCGCTTATCGGCGTCATGCTACCTGGGACGAAAAGCGCGGCCGCGGCCAGATACGTTCCCACCGGACATCCTTGCGGAACCTGAAACTCAAGAACGCTCGCCGGCCCGAAGAGATAATCGCCAGGCATCTCAAAGTTTCCGACCCATGGGAACAGCCCGGGGCCAAAGGCCGCATTACCACCGACGCAGAATATCTGCCCTGCCGGGGTTACGATAGCGATGTAAACGTCGGCGCTGGTGCTCTCATCTGACGGATTGGCGACACGAATGGACAGGTCAAACGTGTCCCCAACGCGGTATTGCGATGCGTTGAGGTAGCATTTGATGTCCGCGATGCTCGTAAGATAGTGATAGCCCATGTCAACTTCGTCCGTATCGAACCCGTCGTCCGTGCGGGTGGTGCGGAACGAAAGCCCACCCGAGGCGTTCTCGACGAAGCCGAATCCTGCGTCAATGCAGGGGCTATCCTCATTCTGTTTTGCGGCCTCAGCGCTTAGGTAGTAGTCGCCTCGTGCATCCGAGGCGCTGGCGAATCGTGGGTTCTGATCGATGTTGTCGCTTCCTGGTCCGGAGTGCCCGCCGAATACGCAGGAGTATGAGGCTTTGACCTCGCTCTCGCCAAGCGTTGCGATCCCGTCCTCCCCGCCCCATACAATGCCGCTTACAAGCGAGAGTTCTGAGTAGCTCTCGCAAAAGATGCTTGTCGCGCTTGATGCGGCCGTGTTGTCCCAGACCGTAACGTTGGTCAACGTGGGGCTGCAATACTCGTTGGAATAGATGCCGGCGCCGGGGCCTTGGGAGTCGTTTCTCACAACCAAGCAGTTGTCGAGGTTAGGGTCGCAGCAATACTTGCAATAGATGCCCGCTCCGCCAACTGGTGCGTCTCCGGCCACCACGTTATCCATTATTCTGCAATGGACTAAATCCGGGGAAGAGTAGTTCTGGCAGAATACCCCAGCGCCACCGGACGAGGCACTGTTCTTGATGAAATTGCAGGATGTTATGTTGCCGCCAGTGTTATCATTGAACGCCACTCCGGCGCCCCAAGCGGCATCGTTTCCAGCTATGTTGGTCTCGTCAATTGTCGCCTCGGAATCTTGACCGCAGAAAACGCCACCGCCCTGGCCTCTTGCCGAGTTGGCCGTTACGTCCGAGTCCAGAAGTTGAAGGGTAGAGCCAACACAGCATATCGCCCCGCCGTCCTGGCCCGAGGTGTTCAGAGAGAGCTCGCAATCGGTAACGTTGCACCTGCCGTCCCGCTCACAGAAGATAGCCCCACCGCTTCCGCTCGCCACGTTTGACCAAAGGGTGCAAGACTCAAGCGTTATCTGGCAATGGTGGAGGCAATTGATGGCGGCTCCGGTGTCGGCGCTGTTCCTGGAGATGCTCGACGCCTCAACATGGCCGGTGGAGAAGTCCTCGAGTATCATTCCGCCAGTATTCTCGGTGAACGAGCAGTTATTAACCTTGACATCAGACCACCTAAACGCGTAGATCGCGGCCCCGGTGTTGCGGTCGAACGTGCTGTTTATGACCGTAGGCGAGCAGTAGTATTCGCAGCAGAGGCCTGCGCCGCCGGCGGACGCTGTGTTGAGCACGAACTGGCAGTCCTCGATCAGCGGAGAGCAATCGCCGTAGAGGTAAACACCTGCTCCTGCGCCGTGCTTACCGACCACGGTGGCGCTGTTGCTGTATATCTTGCAGCTTCGGACTGTAATCTCCGAGTTGATGGCGCAGATGCCGCCTCCGCAGGCGTCCGGCCAATCACCAGTCGCTGCGCCCTGCGTCAGTGCTATCCGCTCGATCGTAACTGAGTGGGCATCCTGCACCAAGATGACGTGCGGAGCGCTCAGTCCTGCGTCGAGCACGGTTGACTCGGGGCCCATCCCGACCATCGTAACGTAGCTCCTAACCTCGAGCGGGAACGTCTCGCCGTTCGCTGACGATGAGTAGTTGCCCGAGGCTATCGAAAGCCTCGCAGGTTGGCTCAGGTCCGCCCCACCTATGTTGGCAAGAGCGTGGGAGATAGTCTTCCACGGAGCGCTGCGCGAGCCGTCGTTCGTGTCATCGCCGATCGTGCTGTTGACGTAATAGGTCGTGCTAGCAGATGCCAGCCCCGTTGAGAGAACTGCGAACGCAAGGACCACTGCCCAACAAAACACAAGAATCCTTCTCATCTCTGTCTCCTCATTGCATCATTGCACTGTCAGGACAAGGCTCGCAATGCAGCCGGGCCGAATTCCATCGCGGCAATGTTTGAATAACTTTTGGCCGACGGGGGGCCCGCGCACGAACGGCTTCTTGTCATGAGCTCTGATTTCGCATAACATCCAAACCCGATGTATCCTCATATCATCAATACTTATTTCGTAGATTCCGCGGAGGAACTTAAATGAACGCCAGAAAAGCACCCTGTCTTACAGCAATCTCTCTCGCTTTCTTGGGCATGCTTCTCGCCGCTACGGCCGGCTTCTGCGCCGAGTGGTCCACACCCTTTGTGATTGACCAGCGAGATGGTAACTATTACGCATCTGTTTTTATCGACAAGGATACAGGCGTGCATGTCGCTTACCTGTATGAACCGGCATTCGGGTCCCCTGAGATTACCTACGCGTCAAACATCTCAGGCAGCTGGATGACTGAGACGGTTGAAGAGCTGCCGATGCTCTCCGGCACGCGTCCGGACATCGCTGTCAACAGCGACCGGGAGCCGGTTATAGTCTATTCGGCTTATGCCGCCGACCCACCCAAATTAGCAGTCTTTAATGGCTGGTTCTGGGACATTTCTGACTGCCCGGCGCTTGAAATGCAGCACGGCGCCCCGCTGCTCTTCATCGATGGGGACGACAACATCCATGTCGCTTTCAGCTACGCCAACGCCTCGATCCAGTATCTCTGGAGAACAGGCAGCTATTGGCAACGCAGTGTTTTCCAAGCCGATGCTGACGAGGTCACCGGAATCGTAGTCGATTCGTCCTATGTTCCGCACATCGCATACCTCGCCCGGGACGGAGAGTTGATGTGCGCCTCGTTTGTCGATGGCGAATGGCACTCGGAGCTGATTGCGTCGCCCGCTTATGGCGTGATTGGGCTCTGGGACTCTCTTACCATTGATGATCAGGACAGCATGTGCCTCGCTTATTTGGACGGGACGCCGCCGCTTTCTTCAAAGTTGTTTTATGCGATCAAGAGCGGGCAGAGCTGGGACATAGAGCCTGTCGAGGGCGGCGGGATATGGGCTCAGATCGGCACTGGCAGGTCATACATGGCTCAGATAGCCCATGTCCAGTCCTATACGCAGGAGGACAAGACCAGATATGCCTTCAGGGACGGTCTGGGCTGGCATTCGGAGAACATCCCGATCGCAAGATATGGGCAGTGGTCACTTGCCTCAAGAATGACGGCCATGGCTGCTGATTCTGAGTATGTGTTCATCGTGTATTCTGGCGAGGACACAACGGATGACGGCTCGAACGCGCTGCTTTATCTCCGGGGCAAGCAGGGCAAGTCAGTGGCCGGCGCTTCGGCGGAGCTTGTGCTGAATGACGACTCTTTCAAGATGCACGACGCGATCGTGATCTCCGCCCATGTTGTTACTGGCAGTCAAGAAGTCTCGGTTGAGGCGAAGGTCTGGGTTCAGTGCCCTAACGGCGAGAACCTGTCGGTTCTGGACCCCTGCTCAATGTTCACTATCGGGCCCGAGGCCGACGCAATTGTCCCTGTCTATGAATATACGTTCGCCGGGACCGAGGGCCCCGGCGAATACGAGATATTCGCGCGGCTTATCGATCCCATTACAGGCGAGGAGCTCTCGTTGGATTCTGCGCCATTTCACTTCTCGGCGTTTTGACAGCGGCTGATACAATTGGTCTGGAGCCTGAGACGCTAGATTACTATGCACGCTCCTATTTTTCTGGCCCAGGTCTGTCGCCCGAGGCGCATTGTCCGCGAATGAGGATGGTTTAGTTACGTGATGATCGGCATAACAACGACTGTGCCCGTCGAGGCGATCTTTGCCGCTGGCCATACTCCAGTCGATCTAAACAACCTGTTCATCGGCCACCCCGACCGCAGCAAGTTCATCGAGCGGGCTGAGAAGGACGGCTATCCGGTCACTGTGTGCGGCTGGGTCAAGGGCATCTACGGGGCGGTTCTGTCTGAGGGCATCAAGACAGTCGTGGCCGTGTCCCAAGGCGATTGCAGCAACACACAAGCGCTCGCGGAGACGCTCCAGCTCTCAGGCGTGAAGATCATACCATTCTCATATCCCTACGGTCGCGATAGAAGGCTGCTTGCCGAGCAGATAGAGGTTTTTTGCCGGCGACTTGGCACTAATGTGGAGCAGGCCGAGCGGGAGCGCATTCGCCTATCCTCCGTTCGCGAGAAGCTGCGACTCATCGACGAGCTGACATGGCGAGAGGGGAAGTTCTCCGGGCTCCAGAACCATATCGCACTCGTCTCCTCGAGCGACATGCAGGGCGATCCCGTCGCGTTCGAGGCTTATCTTGATGGTCTTCTGAAGGAGGCATCGCACAGCGAGGCGCCGGACGGCCTCGAGTCAGCGCTTAGGCTTGGTTTTGCGGGCGTGCCTCCGATTAACGTTGATATTTATGATTTCGTCCAGAGGAATG
>CAZKNE010000187.1:0-5036 GCA_964554005.1 uncultured bacterium
CAGAGAAGCTCGTTCGCGGGTTGGACAGACCCCGCTGAGACTAGTTCACGACGCCTCCGCCCGAGCAGAAACGCCAACGAAGTGGACACCGCAAACAGCACGGTCAGACAGAACATCAAGTATGGATTGAGCCTGCCATAGTAAAGACCAGAGATGTGCAGCGCAGCGATCGAGGCGATAACGAGCGCAAACCTTGACGAGAACTTGCCGACTGACAACGTGCCACCCACTGAGGTATGATGAATTCTGTATGTTTCAGCCGACGTAGCTGTTCGAGCCACGATAGCCAAGTCAGCTAGACTGACACGTAAGCGTAAATCGCGCCTGTGGGGTGCGTCAATCGGCATTCGTGCCAACGAGGTATTTCATGCCAAGAGTGGCGGTCATAGTTCCGAACTATAACGGCAGGAAGTTGCTCGCAAGATGCCTGAAGAGCCTCTCGAGGCAGACGTTTGCCGATTTTGAGACCGTAGTCGTTGACGACGGTTCAACAGACGACTCCATCGCCTTCGTCAAGGCCAACTACCCCCAGGTCCGTCTGGTCCAGCTTCGGCGAAACCTGGGCTTCAGCGCGGCCGTCAACGCCGGCATTCACGCCACAGACACTGAATACGTGGCGTTTCTGAACAATGACACAGAGGTAACGCCCAACTGGCTGAAGTCCCTTGTGGACGCGCTCGAGGCGCATCCCGCCGCCGGGTCCGCCTCGTCCAAGATACTCTGGGACCACGCCAGAGATACGATCTACGCGGCCGGCGACTTCTTTTGCCGAGAGGGATTCGGTGGGAATATCGGCTCCGGGGCCACGGCCATTGGCGCCTTCGAGTCGCCTCGCCCGGTTTTCTCGGCATCGGCCTGCGCGGCCCTATATCGGCGCCGCGCGCTCGATGATGTTGGCCCGCTTTCGGAGCACATCTTCATGTTTTACGAGGACATCGACCTCGGATTTCGCATGCAGCTTGCAGACTGGAACTGCATCTTTGCGCCGGCAGCCGTCGTGTATCATACCGGCACGGCGACCGCCGGCATCTTCAGCAGAAGACGCAAGTTCCTTCTCGCGAGAAACGAGCTCTTCGTCATCGCGAGAGACCTGCCCGGACCCATTTTGCGAAGGAACTTCGCAGCAATCCTTCGTCACCAGTTTAGGGAGAGCGTGCACGCGCTCGACGAGGGCAGGCCAGGGACACTTCTAAATGCTCGACTTGCCGCAATAGCGGCCCTGCTAAAACTTCTTAGATCAAGAAAAGGAATAATGGCCGCCCGTCGCGCCTCAACCGAACATATCGCGAGCCTCATCCAGCCTTATGACGACATATCCCCGCCCGCAATCCGCAATCCGCAATCCACAATCCGCAATCCACAATCCGCAATTCTTTACCACAGAGACACAGAGACACAGAGAAGGAGCTATAGGGAGGCGACTCCGGAAGCGCAGCGCCTTCTCAATCCACAATCCACAATCCGCAATCCACAATCCACAATCGGCGCACGAGTCCTCGTCATCAGGTCCGCAGGGTCCCTACTTCTGCGCGCAATCGACTACGCTCGCAGATCGCTGAAGGCCGTCGAGATAGACGTCCTAGTCATGCCTGGTTACGAGAGGACAGTGCCGACCGAGCAGGGAATCCATACCATTACATACCCAGCCAGGGACAGGTTCTGCGGCTGTACGATGCCGTCGCGACTGGCCCGTAAGCTGCGGGAGAGACGCTACCAAACCGCGCTGGTCTTGTGTGGTGGAAAGCCAGAGGTAGGTTTCCTGAACGTCGATCTCGTTGCGCTTAGAGCGCGAGCCAAGAAGGTCATATACTTCACGCCGGACGGCTCAACGCGTCAGCTCGACAGACCGCTTCTCGCCAGCAAGTTCGCAAGGTTCGCGCTGAATGTCTGCATCGCCGGGGCGGCGTTTCTGGCCTCAGGAGTCTTTCTGTTTGCTCTCATCCTTGCAAGTGCGTTTGAGCGACGCTTTCCGGAAACGCTCGAGGGCGAGGATCGGTCATAGGGCGTCTGAAGCCCACTATCCCCCGACAAGCTGGCGCACAAAGTAATCCGCAATCTACAATCCGCAATCATCAAGCCACTTGCGTGCCTCTCTGTGACCAGGAATGAGCTCAAGGCATCTCCTAAACTCCCTGGCCGCAAGACCCTTCTGCCCCATCCGAAACCGGCACTCCCCGAGATGGAAGCTTATGCCGCCGAGAACAGGCGACGCGCCACCTTCCTCTCCCTTTTTGGCAATCGTCTTCGCCCTCCTGAAGAGATCGAGTGCGCCTTTGAAATCGCCCTCGCGCATCAGAAGCGAGCCCAGGTGATAATGGGCCATGATATGCTTCGGACATATCGCTATTAGCGCCTGAAGAAGGCTCCTGGCTGCCTTGTCGTCGTTCTTCGCCAGCTTCTCAGTCGCCACTGTGAACAGCCCCCGGTCAGGGGCCAGATTCCCCTGAGGACTCGCCGCATCAACCACCAGGACAGGCCTCTTGCTCTGCTCAGCATCAGGCGACCTGCGAGGCCTCTCGACCCATTTCAACAACGGCTCGCACGTCTTTTGGAACGTGTAATGCTCCCTGAAATGTTCAAGCGCGAGCTTGGAATAGCGCTCGCGGGAGGCCGGCAGACCCCTTGCGTAATTCAGTAGGGCATTGGCCAAATCGCCAGGACAGCCTATCTCGAACGTAAGCCCTAGACCGTTCTCCTTAATGATGTAGCTCAGCTCGCACCCCGTCGTCGTTATCACGGGGAGGCCATAAGCTATCATCGAGACGAGCCTCGTGCGCGTCCCAAAGACCAACTCGTAGTGGTATCTGTCAATGTTGATCCCGATGTCGCTCTCCCTATACGCTCGCAGAACATCCATCCGGCTTCGCCAACCAAGCAACACGTAGTTCTTCCGGAACTTCGACTTCTCGACAAGACGGCAGAACCGCGCGTATGTCACATCATCATGTCCCTGAATGCAGCCCCCAAAGGAGACGAATTTGGCCTTCTTGTGAACTCTGAATACTCTCTCAAGACCGGCGAACAACGTCTTGATGTCCGTCCACGTATTGTAACCACCAGTCCACAGAATCACGAAGTCGTCAGGCTCAACCACCTTCCCTCTCAACGCTCGACCACGAGGCGTTTCCAAATGCTCCTCTGATATGCCCGGCGGTATTGTGTGGGCGAACTTGTAGCCGAAACTCTGGCGATTGAGCCTACCCATGACCGCCAGCTCTCCGACTAAAAAATGCTCCTGAAACGTGCTGCACGTGGAGAAGACGTCCGCTCGCAAAAGAACCGGCCGCTCCATTCCCCAGAAATGGTTTATGAAGGAATTATCTTTATAGACGTATGCCTTGGCCTGCGCCTCGGACATCGCTCCGCCCCAAAGGTCGCACCAAAGCGGCAGATCAAGGCCAAGCGATGCAGCGATCAGAGATGGCCACTGCGACACTCCCAAGACGCAATCGGGCTTGAAATCGCCCGCAAGACGCTTCAGGTCATCCAACTGGTCAGATAGAAAATAGTTCATCTCATAATACTGTGGAGCCTGAGCGTTTCTCAATCGCAGGTAGCGCCGTCCTCTTGTTCGCCCGTAGTGAGTTGCCGAGCATAGTCTGACCTCGTGGCCGGCCCCAACGAGCGCCGAGACTATCTGCTCCGTCCTGATGTCCGAGGCAACCGTTACCTTTGCTGACGGCTGGAATCTCGGCAGATACGTCCCCAGAACGAATACCCTAGCCATCCCCATGCGCTCCCCATCGAAATCGAATGTGATGCGGCCCCTCACGCTGCCGCGAGGGGCCGTCCTCTTACCATCTCCCGGAGTTAGAGCTGCTCAACTCATACGACACGGCCTATAGTAGCCAGAAACCACGGTGACAATTCCCCCGAAAGCAGGAGCCGGCACTCCCCCAGGTGAAAGTACACTCCGCCCAGCAAAGCACGTCCGTCTTGGCTCAACTTCCCTCTGATTGCTGCTTGTCATGGTAGTTTGGTTGAGTAGCGCCAATCACAAGTATCCTAGTCATCCCTTGCTCCTAAAAACGGAATAGCCCTGTGCTTGATCCAGATCAATCTCTCGTACCTCCCGCCAGCCATGCTTCAGCAAAAGCTGCTCGATTACCACCCGCTCTCCAGGCCTGGTCAAATCATGGCCCTCGACGATGATGTCCCTATTATGATACCGGTCGAGCTGCCAATTAAGCCACCGGGTACGCATTTTTATGTTGTCCGGATACCTCGGACATTGGAGCAACTGAAACACAATATCAATCAGCCGCCCAGAATGTGAGAAGTACCAATAAATAAATGCTCGGTCAAGCTCAAGATGAACAGCGTTCTGCGCTGCCGCTAAAGCCCTTGCAAGTTCGCTTTTGCCAATCCCACTCTTGCCCAGAATCAACAGAGCCTGCGCCGCAGGCGCCAATGGCTTCCTGCAATGTAACAACACTCGATTGGTGTTATCAGGCGCCAAGAGCTGCCCCTTTTCTTCAACCTCTCCAAAATACTCACGCAAGTGAGCAAAATACCCCTCCAGGCTGGGGTTACTCATACCAAGCCGGACGCCAGCCAGAAGTACACCGTTGGGATGCAATACCCTAGATATTTGCATCAGAGACGCTTTAATATCACCAAAATAGTGGAACGTTCCAGAGAGGATAATAACATCCCACTCTCCGGCGACGGTAGCAGCTTGGCCCACCCGATACTCTATCGGTGCTTCAGGATAATGGTCACGCATGAGTTGCTGTGCATGAATGATAGTCGCTGGGTTAATGTCTACGCCTAAAACCTGCTTTGCACCCATCTTCCACGATTCGTAACACATCATGCCGTAATGACACCCTATGTCCAAGACGCGGGTATCCTTGAGCTCCACACCCCTCACTATCTGGCGAAACTTTGCTCCAGTGTCAATTACACCCTTATATAACTCTTGCCCACCAAACGATACTCGCTGATAAGAAATATCCTTTAACAACATCTCCACGGCACCTCCCCTTTTAAGCAGACCAGCCCTGCGTTTGCCCATTGTTTATGAATGTTCTCGT
>CAZKNE010000188.1:0-4980 GCA_964554005.1 uncultured bacterium
AATTGGATGGATTCAGGACTTGCCAAGTCCGGAACGGCCGGTCAGTTCGAGTTTAGCGCACCTGCCGGGAAGGGAACCTACGGATTCTATACAATCTGCACTGACAACGCGGGCAACGTGGAAGCCGCGCCGTCCATCCCGGATGCGACGAGCGTTTATAGCGTTCCATCGCCAGATATTTCTGCCGACAAGAGCAGCCTCGACTTCGGCCAGATTAACGTTGGGGAGGAGGGCTCTGACACCCTCACGATCACAAACGTGGGCGACGCCGATCTCACAATCACGGGCATTTCAGCCGATGACTCAGCGTTCTCGGCTGCGATTGATGGTGGGCTGCCAGCAGTGGTCAAGTCGGGCGACAATATAGATGTGGATGTTACTTTTGCGCCGGGGACAGCCGCGAAGTTCACTGGTCGTCTCCTGATAACATCGGACGATCCCGACACGCCAACGCTCATTGTTACTCTGACGGGTGAGGGCGTCTCTATTCCGGGCGAGCTCACAGTTGACGTGACATGCAACTCGGATACGTTTGAATTCGGCGATACCTTGCAAGTCAATCTCAGCATCGAGAACACCGGTGAATCGGTCCCGGTCGATGTGTATATGATGCTGACGTTCGACCTCGGAGGGCCAGATGAGCGGAACTGGTCAGCCTCACTGACGGCGGATGCTTGGACTGAGGGTCTGGCACCGCTCGCTACGGATTTCGCTATTGATACCGGATATGAGCTGGATTATCAATGGTGGGCGTCAACACTGCCGTCGAAGCTGCCAATGATAGCTAAGTCGGGCACTTATACGCTCAGAATGGCTGCATTTGACGCCGGGACGTTCGACCTTGCGTCCAATCTCTCAACCGCCGAATTCGCTCTGAATGGCGAACCGTTTGTGGACATCACTACTGATAAGGCCACTTACGCGCTAAATAGCGATACCGTAGTGATCTCTTTGGATGTTGATGTGCCTTACGATCTGACCGCAGATGCTTACGTGGTTCTGCTTGGGCCGGACGGGCAGTTCTGGTCGCCGACCGGGTTCGGTGAGGCGCCCTGGGCTGCGGACATTGCGCCGATGTTCTCAAGCATAGCCCTGGGTGGTGGCTTCGCCTTCTCAGGCTCTGCTTTTATGGCCACTCTGCCAGCAGATGCGCCATTCGAGATTGCTGGCCAGTTCACATTGTTTGCTGGGCTTGTCGAGCCGGGGACGCTGACGCCGTTTTCAGATATCGGGATTGCCAACTTTTCTCTGCAATGAGCTGTTGGGCAGCGGCCTTCAGCTGGCTTCGAGGATAGTTGAAGGAGAACAGCCAACATACTAGCGTAATGTAACGCAAGTTAGTTGATAGTATTTTCGCTTCCTGGTATGAGTATAGTAAGGAGGCGAAAAATGGCAAAAGCAACAGAGATTAGTTTGACGTTGGAAGACAGAAATGGGCTGGAAAGGACTGTGAATTCATCGCGGTCTGAGGTTAGGGATGCGTTTCGAGCGAAGATAGTTCTGCTATCAGCGGAAGGCAAATCGACGGCGGCAATTGCGTCGAAGTTGGGGACGAGCCCTCAGACTGTTTCACTTTGGCGTGTTCGCTTTGCTAGAGAGGGTATTGCGGGTCTGAGAGATCGGCCTGGCCGAGGCCGTAAGCGCACTTATACAGCCGACAAGGTTGAGGCGATTGTTCAGGCAACGCTGACGAGCAAGCCGGAGGCCTCAAGCCGCTGGAGCACTCGCCAGATGGCGAAAGCGATGGGTGTAAGCCATACGACGGTGCATCGGATTTGGAAGGCGCATGGGTTGAAGCCGCAGCTGGTGCGGTGATTGCCAAGTGTACGAGCCGACATCGGCACCAGGCGGCGATTTCTGCGGTTGATTGACCGGGAAACGCCTCAAGACTTGGATTTACATCTGATCGTCGATAACTACGCCAAACATTCGCCGTGCGGCGAACGAAGCGCCTCCGCTTCCACGTGCACTTTACGCCGACTTCTTCTTCGTGGTTGAGTTTGGCTGAGCGCTTCTTCGGCGAGCTAACTCAGAAACGCATTCGCCGAGGCGTGTTTCGCAGCATTCTGGAACTGATAGATGCCACAGATGAGCATCTGGAAAAGCACAACTCCGAGCCCAAGCCCTTTGTGTGGACCAAGACCGCCGAAACGATTCTGGCCAAGCTTTCCCCGCTTTACAGTCTCGTATATGAAGCGTAATTATGATACAATACACTAGCGACTCATCCATCTCCCTCTCAAGAAGTTCCTGAACCAAAGGCTCAACCAGAGTCTTGAGAAAATCCCTGTCCCCGCGAAGCTCCTCTTCGCGATTTGAGCAAGTTGCTATGCTTCTTCTGAGTCATGGCATTCTCCTTTTCCATTGTTATGGTTTTCATTCTCGTTGGAGATACCATGATTCATCCCTTTTTGCGGAACAATTGAAACAGTACCGGTTATTAGCTTGGATGCAAGAAAATGGGTTGACAAGAAAGAGGTGACCAGCTAGCATAATTTTCTGTAGTTTATAAGGGTGACCTGCTGGGGACGGTGGATGATGTAAATAAAGTCATCACGCGTAAACTGCCTCAAAAGTGCGGTTTGTGTTGTTTCTCGCTAAGTAACTACCAGCTTTCTACGATTGGTCCAGTAAAGAGCCAAGGATTGTCCGTGATAAGCAAGAAGGCAGCATACGCCGATGTCACGCGGGCGTGCCGAAGAATAGCCGATGGTGCCATGATGAAAAAGACGTGGATGGGGTTTGACCAGTTTATGTCTCTTGCCGATGCGTTAATGGACGGCCTCGTTGTTACAGATTTACATGGTGGGATATTAGACGTTAATAGGGCCGCTTCAGAGAAACTATGCGGCAAAGAACAAGATCTCGTTGGTACAAGGCTTACCCGATTCATCACGGTGGAAGATCTGCCCAGATTCGCCCGTCATTGGCAGGACCTTATCTCTGATCGAGTGCAGCTCAGAGTCTCAGAATATCGTGCGCGCCAAAAGGATGGAGATGCGATTTCGCTAAGTATTGCCCTTTCCATTCTGAGGGATTCTATCGGTCGTCCCAAGAACGTTATCGCCGTGCTCAGGGACATCCCACAACGCAAAGTTACTGAAGACGTCCTTCGAGAAAATGAAGAGAAGTACCGGAGTCTTTTTGAAAACGAATCCGATGCGTTGATAGTTTTTGATGCCGAGACTCAGCGCATCGAAGAGGCCAACTTAGCCGCTTTGGAGCTGTTCGGCTACAGCGAGGAAGCCTTTTTGGGATTGACGTTTTCGGACATCTCGGCTGAAAAGACCCAAGCGGCGGAGTCGGTGCAAGAACTCATCAGTGGATTGCCACAGGGCAGATATGTGCCGCTGGGCTACTTCCGAAAGAAAGGCGGCACGATTTTTCCTGGCGAGATACGTACCGGTGCTTTTGTCTCTGGTGGAAGGCAAAAGATCATCGGGGTCGTTCGCGATATCTCACAGCGCATGGAGACTGAGGCGTCCCTATCTGAAAGCCGTAGCGAGTGCCGGGAGCTGGTTGAGAAGATAAACGATGTGATATGCGAGATCGACTTGAATGGCGTGATTAAATATATCAGCCCGTTAATCGAATCAGTGCTAAATTACACTCCCCAGGAACTTATCGGACGACATTTCAGCGATTTCGTTCATCCAGATGATCTACGCCGCGTCGAGAATGACTTTAGAGAGGCACTTGGCGGCGATCTGAGACGGAGCGAGTATCGAATGGTAGGAAAGACCAACGAGATTCGCTGGGTCCGTTCTTCCAGCTGGCTCACCAAGAAAGGGAATCAACCAGTTGGATTGCGCGGTGTACTGATCGATATCACCGAAACCAAACGGATGGAGCGCCGATTTGTGCAGGCCCAGAAGATGGAAGCGTTGGGAACGCTTGCGGGAGGCATCGCCCATGACTTCAACAACATACTGGCTTGTATCATGGGGTATGCGCAGCTAAGCGTGGATAGAGTGAAGAACGGAACGGCACTAGCGGACAACTTGACTGGTATTCTGAATGGAGCTCTTCGTGCAAAGACTCTGATCAATCAGATCATCTCCTTCAGCCGTCCCGGGAAAGAGGGAAGGCGGCCGGTCTCTATGACCCCCATTATCAAGACAATCCTTGAATTCTTGAAGGCTTCTCTGCCAGCCAGTATCGAGATTCGTCAGTACATAAGAGCAGACCGAGATGTCATCGAGGCCGACGTCACACAGATTCAACAGGTGTTGATGAATCTGTGTACCAACGCCGCCCAAGCAATGGATGGAGTGGGCGGGACCCTAAAGGTGGGAGTCACCAATGTAGAATTGGTGGCCTCGACCCCTGATCTGGACCCGGGGATCCGGCCGGGTTCGTATCTGAAACTGAGCGTGTCCGATACAGGCTGTGGCATCCCGCCTGAGATACGTGACAAGGTTTTTGATCCATATTTCACCACGAAGGACAAGGATCATGGTACGGGCCTGGGGTTACCCAGGGTTCTGGGGATCGTGAAGAAGCATGATGGCGCGGTCGGGATTGAGAGCGAGGTGGGACATGGGACCACCGTGAACGTCTTTTTCCCGCTGTGCAGCAAGGAGGTTGTGGAAGTACAGCCTCTGCCCAAAGCGCGCAACATCGGCAACGAGCGCATCCTGTTGGTTGATGATGAGGAATCGGTCGTCAATCTGGGCAGGCAAATGCTGGAGCCTTTAGATTATGCTATCGAATCGAGCGCCAGCGGCAAAGAGGCCCTGGCGGTGTTTAGTCGGCAGCCGGACCGATTCGACCTGGTCATTACCGACTTGACCATGCCGTCTATGTTGGGTGACAGGTTAGCGAAGGAGCTGATGAGGATTCGCCCTGACATTCCGGTCATCCTTTGTATGGAACACAGCGAGAGGGCCTCTGGGGGAAAGGCCAAGGATATAGGTGTTCGCGCCTTTATCGTGAAACCTTTCGCCGAACAGCAATTTGCAGAGACCGTTCGGCGAGTGT
>CAZKNE010000189.1:0-4976 GCA_964554005.1 uncultured bacterium
CTTAGGCCGGTTCCTAACGTCCCGAAGCCCAACTGACGTCTCAAACTATTGGACGAAAGGAGCATATAGTGCTACCCTCCATCTACCCCTTATTTGATCAGTTGGCCGAATCGATCGCGGCCGAGACGGCCATCCTCAATAGTCTGGCAGAAGTTTTCACTGCCGAGCGAAAGCTCGTGATCAGCGGCGATGTGAAAGCTCTTGACCGCATGACCAAGAAAAAACGAGGCCTTCAGAACAACCTTTCGTACACGGTGCAGGCTACTGAGCAGGCGATGAGAGCTGTCTGCGAAGCGGTGGAGATCGATCGCGACAGAATAACAATGAACCAGATTCCGGGATACCTTCTGGGAAATGATGACGAGAGGGCCTGCGCCTTGGCGCGCCGGCTTGAGGAGCACCGGCTTGCGGCGCAAAGCGCGGGCGAGTCGGGATTAAGGACACAAGAGCTGCTGAAGAAGTCCATGGGTTACGTTGAACACATGGTCCGAATGATCACACAGCCTCAGAATCCGCCCTCGACATATTCATCCAAGGGTCGGCTGAGGGCTGGTGGGCAGCTTGCCAAATCGTCAATAACGCTGTAGCTGTGAAGGAGTCGCCTCAATGACCGACCTTTCTTCTCTTCTAAACCTTGGTGTCAGGTCCCTCACGGCCCAGCAAACGGCGATTAACATCTGCGGCCACAACATCGCCAATGTCAACACGCCGAACTATTCGCGGCAGTCAGCGGTGTTTTCGTCATCCAGTCCGGAGCTGCTGGGCTTGCTTCAGATTGGCACCGGCACAGATATCACGCAGATTATGCAACACCGCGACGAGTATGCTATCTCGAAGGCCAATCTGCACAAGGGTCTGCTGGCTTTCGCCCAGCGAAAGCACTCCTTCGTCTCTGAGATCGAGCAGTCGCTCGTCTCGACCAATGCCCAGAATCTTGGCGATACGTTGACCGAGTTCTGGCAGGCGTGCGAGCAGGTTGGCAACGGTCCTGAAGGCGCCGCAGAGAGGCAGAATCTGGTCCAGACGGCAGCCCGCCTGACGAGCGCAATCCGCGCACAGAACGCCAGGTTCTTAGATCAGCGGACCTTCGCAAACGCCGAGGTCAGTCAAACCGTTGAGGAGATCAACAACCTGGCAAAGAAGATAGCCGAGCTCAACGTCGGGATAACGTCCGCCTACGGCGGCGAGATGACCCATGCAAACGACCTCGTTGACCGCCGGTCTGAGGCGCTGGATGAGCTTTCGATGCTCATTGATTTCAACATGCTCCAGGACGAAAGGGGCGGAGTTACGGTCTTCGTTGGCGACAACCGCACGCTCATCAGTGCTGACCAGCAGAACACGCTTGTCTGCCGCAATAACACTAGCAATAACAGCCTTTATGACATCTACCTCGACGACGGTAACTCTCAGCACAACATAACTTCACACATCACCGGTGGGAGGCTCGGCGCCGACCTTGATGCTCGGGACAAGATGGTTGTCTCCTACATGGATGACCTGGACAAGCTCAGCAAAACGCTGCTGAAAACCGTCAATCGTGCGCACAGCATGGGTTTTGCCCTTCGGGACCAGACGAGCGTAACAGGCGCTTATTCGGTCTATAGCTCAACGATTGCGTTAAACGACGCTCTGAATCTCGAGGGTGGCTCGAACCTGGCCTATGATGCGGAGGCGGGCACGTTTAACGTCACGATCACCCAGGATGGGGAGATAGTGCAGAGCGTTACAGTTGCGGTGGACCCTGACGCGGACTCGCTTCAGGACGTTGTGGACAGGATTAACTCCTCAACGACATATCTAACGGCGAGCATCTCCCAGAACAGGCTTTCGATCACCGGCGACGGCGGACACGAGTTCGTGGTTGGAAAGGACACCGGTGGCGTGCTTGCGCAGCTTGGGGTGAACGTCCTGCTTACAGGATTTGACTCATCCGACATTCAGGTGGCGGATGCGGTTGCGGAAGACCCAACGCTCGTTGCTGCGGGGGCGACGTTCGCGTCTGGGGACGGTGCGAATGCGTTGTCGCTGTCGATGCTTGCGGATGAGCAGGTGTTGAAGGATGGGACGGCGACGTTTGGCGATTTTTTCAACTCGCTCGTTACCCGGGCTGGCAACGAGAGCGCCTCAGCCGATTTCGACGTGAAACAGGAGACAGATAACGTCAACTACTACGAGGGTCTTAAGCAACAGACGGCAGGTGTCTCGATCGATGAGGAGATGGCGAACCTCATCGTATATCAACAGGCCTACAACAGCGCGGCCTATTTCGTGTCCGTCGTCAATTCGATGATGGACACGGTGCTTCAGGAACTTGGCGGTTAGGAGGGCTTTTAGGTGCGTGTTACACGGAATATGATGGTTCAGGACTTTCTCACTAGGGCCGAGCTGCAATACGGACGGCTCAATGAACTCAATCTGAAGATAGCATCCGGTAAGAGGGTCAACAAGCCGTCTGATGACCCGAGTGGGCTTGCGCGGATTTTCCGGTACACGACGGCGGTGTCGAGGATTGATGGGTACATGGCGAACGTAAATGCGGCCTCTGCGTGGTCTCAGACGACGCAGGACAGCATTCAAGAGGGCTCGGACCTTGTTCAGCAGTCGCTCCAAAAAGCGATGATAGCCCTGAGCGACTCCACTTCGGACGAAGCCCGAGAAGGCCTTTCACAGGCCGTGAACGGATACATAGACGAGCTCATCTCACTGGCCAACCGCTCCCAGAACAATCGATACCTGTTCTCCGGCACGAACACATCGACCAAGCCGTTCGTCAGGCTACAGCGAGACGTAACGCTGGTTGGCTCGCTGCCGGACGGCGTCGATGACGTTACGACAGGCTCGCCGTTCTCCGACCTGCCTGAACTTCAGCGCTCCGTCTATACAGTCGAGGTTACATCGGACGGCGTGAACGCGACAGTCTCGCTGAAGGACGCCGATGGCTCTTCGGTCCAGATCGATGACAACTCGAAGGACAACACATCCTACCTCTCCAGCTACAACCATCTAGCAAACTCAGTAACGGTTTCCCTCGGTAAGACGGCCGATACCGGCAGAGGCATCAGGATCAAGACCTCCACGACCATGGCCTCGGGCACGCAGTCCTTCCGAGCGATCTTTACCCCGGATGGAAGCTTCCAGTACGTAGGCAACAGCGGCGCGGTGAAGTCCAAGATCGGCGATGACCTCATCGTAGATGTCAATGTGGCCGGGCACACATTTCTCCAGGCGGACACGGTCATTGGGACCGAGACGATCGATATGGTCCAGGGAACGCCTCTTGCATCCGGCGGCGGCGACGTGAAGTTCCTCATCTCCGATGGGATTACCACAAAGACGATTACTTTTGCAGAGGGCACCTCATATACGCAATCCGGCGTTCTGGACCTACTCGATGAGGCTGGCCTATTCATTGGTGAGGGCGACCAACACGCCGACGAGGTCTTCGTAAGTGCGAGCTTCGATGCTCAGGGGCATCTCAGGCTTCGTCCTACATCCGAGGGCATCCCAGGCAAGATCGTTCTGAACGACCTGAGCACCGGCTCCAATACGCTGAAGAGTTTTTTCGGTATGGAAAGCGGCCAGACTGACGGCACTGCCGTGTTGGACACTCTCAATCGTCTTGCGCGGAACATCGACGCAGGAGTAACTCAGTCCAAGATATTCAGCCCTTCTGACTGGGCGAACGACAGCACCGCATCGGTCAGCAGAGACGGCTACTACACCGGCGCTAACGATGCCACGTGGGTCTTCACCGTCAGCGACGAGGGCGGCCTTGTCGGCCAGACTGACGGCCTGACGATTACCGTAACTGACGAGGCGACCGGCGACGTCATCAAAACGATCGACGTTGGAGATGCGTACTCCTCCGGCGAGAGCATATTTATAGCCGATGGTGTCCAGGTCTCGTTCTCCGGCCGCCCAGGCAAGCTCGAGGCCGGCGATTCGTTCACGCTTGACCTTCGGTGCGACAGAAGCGAGTCGGCGGCGCTGAATGACAGCATCAATGGCCTCATCAAGACCGAATCGCTCTCCGGCTCCACGTTGCAATACATGGAGATGGTCCAGAGGAACCTGCTCGACTATCAGGCGCTGATGAAGGGACAGCTTGACCAGACACAAGGAGTAGATCTGGTGGAGGCGATTGCGCAACTCCAGCAGGAGGAGCTGGCCTACCAGACATCGCTTTCGGTGGGCGCCAGAATACTGAATCAGGTTACGCTCCTGAACTACTTGTAGCGATTCTTCTTAAGACCCACCCGGCCGAACGCCAGCGGGCGAATGCAATTCGCCCCTACGGCTTGACAAGGATGCCAAACCCGCCAGGGTTTGTGCCCTACGTTCAACGGCGGGCATTTCAAGGTCAATCACGCCCTCGGCCAGTTCTCGTCAGGCGATATTCACGTCAACAATGCCGAGTCATATTCTGCCTTGATGAAGCGAGGCATTCATGGGATATTTCACCATGTATCGAAGAGGCACTTGGATCAATTGGAATCACCGCAAGATCAACGGCGATCTCCGAACGGAGGCTGTTATAGGAGCTGTTGCTGGGAAGAGGCTAATGTATCAAGAGCTGAGGCCTGCTCAATGATCGACCTAACTAAGAACACGCTCTTCTATGGCGATAACCTTGATGTGCTGCGGCTGCACTTGCCGGACGAGTGTGTTGATCTCATCTATCTTGACCCGCCGTTCAAGAGCAATCAGGATTACAGCGTCCTCTTTGCGGAGGTGAACGGCTCAAAATCTAAGGCGCAGATAAGGGCGTTCACAGATACATGGCGTTGGGATGCGGGCGCGGAAGAAGCATACCTTGAGATAGTCGAGGCCGGCGGCAAGCTCTCAGATACAATGCGGGCGTTTCGCACAATGCTTGGCGAGAACGACATGATGGCCTACCTGGCGATGATGGCACCGCGCCTTGTGGAGTTGCGAAGAGTCCTGAAGCCGACCGGCAGCATTTATCTGCACTG
>CAZKNE010000190.1:0-4964 GCA_964554005.1 uncultured bacterium
AGAGGTCTGGAAACTGATATGCCAAGCAGGCTACAGGATTGAGTCACGCCGGACGACGCTCTCACGTGACAAGCTCCTGGACGTTCCGTGCTTGATAGTGTTGAGGAAACAGGCCCAGGGCCCGGCCACGTCCTGTGCGTTGTGTGGCTTCAAGGATGGGACGTTCCAGGTCGCTGATCCAACTTCTGGGCTCTTGAGGCTTGTGGAAACGGATCTTGACAAGCGCTGGACGCGAAGAGCAATATACGTGCTGCCGGACATTGCTGGGCTGAGGAACACGTTACGGCTCGGCAAAAGAGGGCCTGATGTGATGGGTTTTCGGGCTAGGCTTTTCAATCTGGGACTTTTGGGTGATTCCAAGAGCGATAGATACGACACAGAGTGTGCTGAGGCCGTTAAGAGGTTCCAGCTGTTGAGTGGACTTGTCCCCGATGGGATAGCGGGCTGGCGGACTAGGATTGCACTTGTGAGAGATACGTTTGGCAGCAAGGCGCCGAGGCTGAGCACCTGGGCGCCGGGCAATATGGGAGTTAGTAGTTGAGCATAATTCACGACGCTTTGAAGCGGGCGGAGAGCGAGAACAAGCCTCGCGGCAACTCGCCCGGGCCATCGGGGAATCTGTCTGGGCGAGGCAGACCAACGAGGCAGATGTGGCAGCTTCTTCTGTCGATTGGTGCGCTCTGCCTCGGGCTTGCAGCGCTGGTTGCGGCGATATCGCTGCTTTTATACCCAAGCGGCGAGCGCTCGCGCGCGGAGGCCAGACAGGAGCTTAGTGCTCGGATACCTATTCAGAGCAGCTTGCCCACGAGTGCCAAGACCCAACCTCAGGCGCCATTGAGCCCCGGAGCAGCTGGCAAGCAAGCCCAAAAAGTAGCAGCGCCGGGCCAGCCCAGCGTTGCGCCCGATAAAGGCCAAAGGCCAGAGAGTCATGTCAGTAGTGCGACTCACGCAGGTGATGCCAAGGCCCAAACTGGCGTCCAGAAACCTGACCAGACTCCGGCTCGCAAGACCTCCCCTGCCAAGTCTCTGTTCATCATGATGTCGCAAGGCAAGCAACCAGTTCTGAAACGTGAGTCTCCGAAATCGACCAAGAGTGGCAAGATCGACATCCGTTCAGCGGGTCATGTCAAGACTGCACTCGACCTTGAGAGAGAACGTCAAGCGCGCTCACTCTCTCATCTCAAGAAGGCGCAGAGTTTTGCCGACAAGGGCAAGGTCCGACTTGCGCGTCAGCATTTTGAGAAGGCTATTGAGAGCGAACCGAACAACGAGCTGGCCTTGATGGGTTTCGGGGCGTTTCTGCTCAGTCAGGGCAAGCCCGTCATGGCGGAGCGCTTCCTGCGCAGGGGTGCGACCCTCGACAAAGGCTCGAATCAGATCAAGAGCGCACTCTATGAGTATCTCGGTCAGGCTCTAGCCGGGCAAGGGCAATATGAAGATGCGGTTAATGCATATCAGACAGCGATCGCCCTGAACGATGGCAACCTCAGCGCCTACAACAATATGGCGGTGGCTTACAAGAGGCTCGGCAAGCGGGAACTGGCCAAGCGCACATACTCGCGGCTTTTGGTCGTCGAGAACAAAGCCCCGTTAGGCTATTACGGTCTTGGCTTAATGAATGATGATGATGGCAACATTGACGAGGCCATATTCGGCTACTCTCGCTTTCTAGTTCTTGCCGGTTCGCGTTATGAGGACCTCCAGGGGCAGGTCAAGAAGAGAGTTGCCTTCTTGAGGGCACAAAAAGATCGCAAGAAAAAGAGGAAGTTTGTTCACAAGGAGATATATGTCCCGTAGGTTAGCCTTGTGTTCACAGTGCTCTCCGCGAGCAGGACGGCGGCACAAAACCGGGTCTGATGGCTGCGTTTCAGTTGAGCGTGTTTGTGCGGCGATGGTAGCAAGAGCGATATGATTGAAGAGATTGGTAGGATCGAGCAGGAGTCGCGAGAGGAGTTCGCCTCGGCAGTTGGCTACAAGGAGCTTGAACAGCTCAGGATCAAGTATCTCGGCAAAAGAGGCATTTTCGCCTCGTTCTTGAAGAGAATCGGCACGCTGGACAGCGAACTCCGGCCGGCCGCGGGCAAGGCCATTAACGATGCCAAGAGGGCGGTTGCCTCGTTCTTTGAGGAGGCGAAGTCGCGCATCGAGTCCTCCGCTGGCGCGAAGTCCCCTGCCACATTCTTCGACTACACGCTTCCCTCATATCCGTTCCCAAAAGGCTTCTTACATCCGTGCACACTGGTGATGGATGAGATACTGGACATATTCATGGAAATGGGGTTCGAGGTTGAGCTCGGCCCGGAGGTCGAGCTGGAATACTACAACTTCGAGGCGCTCAACACCCCGAAGGACCATCCGGCGCGGGACCTTCAGGACACTTTCTACATATCCAGTGAGGTCCTGCTTCGGACGCAGACGTCGCCGGTTCAGGTAAGGGTGATGGAGACAATAGACCCGCCGGTCCAGATGGTCTCGCCTGGGGTAACTTACCGGCGTGACGCAGCGGACATGACACATTTACCGATGTTCTCTCAGGTCGAGGGTCTCATGGTGGATAGTGGGGTAACATTTGGCCATCTGAAGGGCATTTTGGCGGAGTTCGTAAGGCAGATGTTTGGCGAGGGTCGGCGCACGAGGTTCAGGCCGCACTACTTCCCATTCACGGAGCCAAGCGCCGAGATGGACATCAGCTGCGGTGTTTGTGGCGGGAAGGGCTGCCGGGCCTGCAAGGGGACTGGGTGGCTTGAGATACTTGGCTGTGGCATGGTCCATCCGCACGTGCTGGAGTTGGTCCACTATGATACGGAGGAGTTCACGGGGTTTGCGTTCGGGATAGGAGTTGAGCGCATAGCGATGCTCAAGTATAACATCGATGACATCAGGCTCTTCTTCGAGAACGACCTCCGCTTCCTGAAGCAGTTCTAACCTCTGTGCCAGTTTCAAAGGCACGCTGTCCCTTGACGTCTATTGTCTGAGCGAGGCGACCGCCGCGGCCGCGTCGGCTAGGAGATCATCAGGACTGATGGGCTTGCCGACCGCTTTCTGCATCCAAAGGTCAGGATAGATGTTGCCCAAGGCGCACATCCGCTCCAGGTTCGAGGCGAGGTCGTGGTCCTTGAAGTAGTTCTGGACCTGGTAGCTGATGATGTGCCCGATGGGGTAGTCCGGCAGGTATAGGCTGTATGAGACCATGTGCGAGTAGATGCCCAAGAGCGATTCGTCGGACTTACCTAGATGCGGTTCCCAGTATTCTGACCACAGATTCTCTGCGATGGCTATGACGTTTTGCCTTAGGTCAGCGGCGGTTGCGTCCGGATGCCTGTACAGATAGCGCCACACGTGCATATCAACGAGAGACATCGAGGCGATCTCGCAGGTTGACAGGTAGGTTTGGATGGCGTGCTCGTCGCTCTTTTCGGCCGGTGGCAGGCCGAGAATCTCCCGGTCCTTCCCCTGAAACAGGAAAGCTATTGCCTCGGTGAAGGCCGCGTTGGGAACGCCCTCGAGTGCAGGATGATCGATCATGTTCATGCTGAACGTCTGCTCAACGGTGTGCCCCAGCTCGTGCATCGCAATGTTGAACGAACGGTAACTCATCTTGCCCTTCTCAGTGCGAATCCTCAGCAGCGCCTTCTCGCCTTTCATCCCCGCACCGCGAGCGTGGCCTGCGCTGCGCGAAGGCTCCGCAAGGATGTGGTCGGCAAGATAACGGGCCTTTTGGTCTGAGAACCCGAGCCTATTCAGAATGTGCGGGAGCTTGGCGTTGAAAGCATCGATGTCCGGAAACTGCTGCTTCACGAGCTCGTCGAGTTCCGCCTGGCTCTCCATCGGCTTGAACCCCTGATACCAGATGTCGTAGGGCCTGAGCTCGCGGCCCAGCCGCTTTGCCATCTCGCGCGCGACGTCCCCCAGAACCGGCGAGGAGAGCAATTGCACAAACACCTCCTCGACCTTTGCCTCGGGCATCTCCCTGTGAATGTTGAAACGGCGGTCGATCAACGTCTTATTGACGGTGTAGTATTTGTCCTGGTCACGCTCCGCCTTGAAGGTCGCAAGCCACTTTGCGTATCTTCGGTCGCCCTCCTCTCTGGAGTCGATGCCCTTGCCACTAGCATCGAAGCACTCGTTTGCGTATGGGTTCCAACGAATATCGCTGCTGTTTATGACTTGCTGGGGGATGGTTCCCTGAACGATGTGCCTCATCACTTTCAGAATGAGCTCCTGCTTAGCCTGGCCGGACGGGTCGGCGTAGAGCGCTTTGAGCTCATCCCGAAGGCCCCAGTGGGAGATGAGCCTCTTCTCCTCGTCGTAGAGCTGCTTGCCGTCCTCGTCGAGGAGGCAGTTCATGAAGATATTGTAGTTGTTGATGTACGTGTCTGCGTCTTGCATCGCGAGGAAAACTTTGTGAGAGACCGCCGCCGGCACCCTGCTCTCGTAGGCCGCCTGCCTCACCTCGACCCACTTCTCTCTCGACCACTCGGCGTGGTGCTCCACCATCGATTGAAAGGTCTCACGCTTGAAGTTGAGCAGAATGACGAACGGGAGCTTTAGGCCGAACAGATCGTCGGTTACGTGCTTGAATGGGTTGAATCTCGCCAGAAGCTCATCTTGGGCCGAAAACGGGCCTATCTCGAGGTCCTTCCACCTGCTAAACGTGGTATAGACCTCCAGCAGGTGCCCCCGGAGCTGCTCAAACACCAGCTCCAACTTGTCCCGAAATGAGGCAAGCTCCTCCAAATCGTCTATGAAATACTTGACGCAGAACTCCTTGAGGTCTTCCCCAGAGCCATCCCTCGCCTCCCAGAGAGACAGCACCTGCTCAACGCCGGTCTCAGCCCGCTCGCTGCTTCTAAACCGACTGTTCATCTCATCGAGAATCTGCTGCTTCTGCTCGGCCGTGGTCTCAAACATCAAGCCTCCTTCACTCTTGTTATCACTGTGCAACGTTAGCATCTGAGCAAAAC
>CAZKNE010000191.1:0-4946 GCA_964554005.1 uncultured bacterium
ACAGCATGTTGAAGTAAACCGCGGTCCCCTCGTGCAGCCAAACGTCGTCAACATCCAGCATTCTGGCCGCGTCGCCCCACCACTGGTGTGCCACCTCGTGGCTCAGAAGCCACCATAGATGAGTCGGATTCACCATATAGGACATCGTCAGCATCGTGGGCCAGCTAGTGCCACCCATGTCCCCCGGCGTGGCCTCCACCATTGCGAATCGCTTGTACGGGTATTTGCCGCAGCATTTCTCGGCCCAGGCAACCACCAAGCCGAGCGCGTCCAGCCACCTTCTACCAACAACTTCACCAGACCGTGTGAATACAGCGAGCTTAGGCTCAAACTCATCGTCAACGAACTCCTCGAATCTGCCTATCGAAAGCGATGGCATCGTGGTGGGGAAGTCCGCCGTGTACCTCCAGATGGTCTTGTCCTTCTTCGTCTTAGGATTCTCAGGATCGCCCTGTGCAATCGCGGTAAACCCAGTTGGGACCTCTATTTCGAAAGTCATGCCGCCGGCCCAGGGAACCTCGGGTTTCCAGCGGGTGAACGGAAACCACTGGTGGTGTCCGTCCATTGAGAGCCCATCCTCGCAGAAATAGCCTCCACCTAATATCTCGATGACGGAGCTGTCCCTGTAGTCAATGTGGTATTCAATCGCCACATCTGCCTTTCCGCGACCTATGGGCGTTTTAGAGGAGGAGAGCTGTAAGAAGCTGCCAATGAACATGGGATGGTAGCCGCAGCTTAGCGCCGAGGCGATTGAGTCGTCCAGAGCGAGCTTCCCCTGCACAAAGGACACTTTCTTCCCGTTGACCTGGCAGCTCTGAACCTTGCACGCGGAATTGAGAATGAAGCGGATATCGCGGCCAGGCTCAAGACGCGATGCGGCGACCTTACACTTCACGGCCAGTCTGAGCCGGTCAGGATGCCAGGCGACGCGAAAAGCATACCGCTCGGCATTGGGGATCGCCCATTCGTGCTTTCTGCGAGATGACTCCCAATAAGAGACTAGCGCGCCAGTCTCGGGGCTTGTCATTACGACAGCCTGAATGTCACGTTCGCCTGCGAAACAGAAGCCAAACACGCCAAGCTCCTTCGTCTCGACAACCAGCTGTGGATGCTCATAGCCCTTACAGGGCGCCAAGCCCTCGAAGGCCTTCTCCTGGTTGAAAGGATGAGTGGATTTCATGCAACTTGTCAGGAATTCCTCCAAGGACTCTGAAGCCCGCTTCGACAGCCTGCTTCTTGAGGCCTTCTCCAACTCGTCTATTCGACGCCTCAGGTTCTTGACCTGATCAGCCTCCTGCGCGGCCACATTGAATGGGCAGGTGAGGAAGACACGCGACAGCTTGATCGGCTCGTTGAGATTGGAAACGAAATCGCCTAGCATCCTGCGGGACTCGTCGGATGTTGGCTCGAGTCGGAGTTCGCCCTCGCCATCGAATAGCGCTCCCAACCGATGATCGCCGACATCAATGACATACGCTTGGGAAGCATCGAACGACATGCGGACGCCACAAAGACTGAGCGATAGATCCTTCTTCCCGTCTTTAGCCCGAAAGATTCTCGGTCGGAAGTAATCCTCGGTCGATTCCACCGAGGCGCTTGTGAGCGTAATCGCGTCCTCTTTCCTGGACAGGCCAACCTCCAGCCCGATGCGCCTCACGCCTTCGTCGGACTTGGCGTATACATCCATCAGGTGACGCCAGTTGTCAGATGTTATCGCGATACATGGAACCGAATGGCATTTGACTGTTGGCTGGGTCGCGAGCTTCTCGGGAAGCGCTTTGAGAACCTCCGAAATGTCCGCAGTCACGGAAACGGCTGGCGGTTCACAGAACATCTCCTTGCAGATTTGGTCCACTCGCTCCTTCATTGACTCTGCCATTGCGGCTCTAAGGAATTCTTCCATACCATTTTGCTCCCATGTTTTATCATCAGCGAACGCGATCGAGGAAACCGCGACGAAAAGAAACAAGGTCAAGAGGATAGCATTGAGAAGATAGTCGCGCGGGAATCGATATTTCGTGCGCAGATCAATCGTATCATACCTCCAGATTCGGTGTGGACGACATGGATGTTCTGTTCATCCTCAATCGAGAAATCCCCAATTTAATAAGCTGCCGCATATCACTTGGGCGAAACATATAGCTCGACGTCTTCTTGCTCAGGCTGAGCGACGAGGAGCATGGCCTCCGGATTGCCGACGATGCGGGATACGTCAGCAAAGGGCATATCGACCTTGTAGTCGCCGGAGTCCGGACCAATGAAGAGCACCGCTCGGTGAGGCGCCTGACCTGACTTGGGATAAACGTCTATGGGATATGGGAGTTCGTAGCCGCCCGGAGTTATCTGTGCCGATAGTGATATTGTGGCGCGATCCCCGTCTGTGCTCACGTCGGTGACCTGAACTTGCACGCCGGGGAGCTCGCTCTTGTGCAAATAAAGCCTGAAAAGGTCTGAAAGGTCATGGCCAATTGCTTTTTCGAAGAAGCTTCTGATTCCCGGCTCGGTCAGCCCAGTCTTAACAGCATCTTGTTGATACCGCTTCAACGTCTCGAAGAAGTGCCGGTCGTTGTTGGTCGCCATTCGTAGCATCTCGAAGACGAACGCTCCTTTGAAGTAAAACAGCATACGGAGCTCCGAGGGCAATCTGAAGCCGGTGGAGATGGGGGGCGGCGAGTCAAATTTCCTGATCCAGGCGGCGCGGTTTTTGAGCAATGAAGCGTAGGATCCGATGGTATTGAGATCCTCAACACATAGCAGGGTGAAGAACGTGGCACCTCCTTCGACCATCCACTGATCGTCCAGGTTGATCGTGCCGGCCTCATTTCCCCACCATTGATGCGAGATCTCGTGGCTCATAAGTCCATAGTTGGTTATGTCCATTTCCAGGCAGCTATTGGGGAAAACCAACATCGTCGCCCAGCTGCGATTACCAGGCATCGTTACGAAACGGAGCTCTTCGTAGGGGAAATCACCGCAGTATTTCAAGGCCCAATCGACCATTGTCGCGACGACGTCAAGATACCTCCGTGCCACACACTCATCTCCGGAGGACAGCATAGTGATTGCTGGACGCTTGGGCCCGTCCCTGCGTTTTGTCTCGTAAACATACTCCTTGAACTTACCCACAACGAATGCTGAAGTCGGCATTGAGAAGCTCGCATCATACGTGAAAACATCACTCTCTTTCTCGGTGACCTTGCCTTCGTATTTGCCGATTGAGACGCCCATGAAGCCTTTGGGGACAGAAATCCGCGTCCGCAATGGAGCTCTCGGCCTCCAACCCACGTAGGGGAACCACCTCACGGCGTCGCCATGGAGCACTACAGCGTCATCGTAGAAATACGAGGCCCCCAGAGCATCAGTTGCGGCTGCATTCCCGTAATGAATAGAGTATTCAACGGATAGATCTGTCCCGCCTGTCGTATCCGGCCGACTAGGAGGGGTGATCTGCAACCATCCCTTAATCATACTTATTGCGAAGCCCGACGAAAGCGACGTGGCCACTCTTCCTGCCCGCGAGCAATCCTGTTGAACGAACCGCGACTCCTTGCCGTCGATCAGACAACGCCGCACATTACAGACCGGATCCAGCATAAAACGAATATCGCGTCCAGTCTCAATTCCCGCTAGATCCATCTCGCAAATGACATCAAAACGCATGGCTTCGGGCAGCCATCTAATATCGAAGGAATATTGCTCGACGCGGGGGATGGTCCATTCATGACGCGCTCGGGCTGATTCCCAGAAGGAGACTATCGAGCGAGTCCGGGGCTGGGTCATGACCACGGTCTCGGACCCGCGCTCGCCCGCGAAACAAAAGCCGAACACGCCAAGCTGCTTGGTCTGGACGACCACTATCGGATGATCGTAGCCGTCATGAGGCGCCAGGCCCTCAAGGGACTTCTCATGCTTATACGGATAAGCCGACTCCACGCAATCTTTGAGGAACTTCTCCATCGACTCAGCAACTTGTTTATTTCCCTCGACCTTAGCCTTTTTCTGGAGCTCACGGACTCGCGACCGCAGACGCCTGATCTGCCGAGGCTCTCGCGTTTTCTCCTTAAAGGGACAACTGATGAAGACACGCGACACCTTGATCGGGTCATCAGGATTTGGAATGAAATCGACGAGCATCTTGCGAGACTTGGCGCAGGTAGGCTCGAGCCTAAGCTCTCCCTCCCCCTCGAACAACGCTCCCAAGCGATGGCCGGCAACGTCCACAACGCACGCTTGGGCGGTCTTGAGCGATACACGAACGCCACACAGATTAAGCGAGAACTTCCGCTTGCCATCTCCGGCAAGGGAGATAGCGGGGGCTCCGTAGTCATTGACCGATTTAACCGAGGCGCTGGCGACCGTCATTGCGTTTTCCTTTCTCGACAGGCCGACCTCCAGCGCGATGCGCCTCACAGCATCGTCCGACTTCGCGTAAACCTCCATCAGATGAGGCCAACTGTCGGCAGTAATGGCAATACACGGGACCGGATGGCACTGAACCGTGGGCGAGGTGGCAAGCTTCTCAGGCAGCGCTCGCAGAACCTCCGAAAGGTCAGCGGTCACAGAGACCGACGGCGGCTCACAGAACATCTCCTTGCAGATTCGAGCCACCTCGGCCTGGAGCGATTTTACGATCACAGACCTAACAAGTTGCTCCGTCGGCGCCATAGGCTTGACGTCAGCTGGATAGTCAGCAAACGCGCTCGCAGACATTGCCATGGCCATGAACACAAGTGCTAAAACAGAGACGAGGCAAAACCGCTGAGTGACTAACCGATCCCTAACTAGAGTGTTCACAAAGTCTCCTCCCGAACTCTTTTTAGGTTGTATAAAAGATATGTCTCATCCCTAAGGAGCTATTAGAAATCACTCAGAAGCACTGTATAGCTCGACGTCCTCCTGCTCGGGTTGGGCGACGAGGAGCATGGCTTCCGGGTTGCCCACGATGC
>CAZKNE010000192.1:0-4943 GCA_964554005.1 uncultured bacterium
GTCACGGGGCGGGAAAATGGGGGCTTGTTCTGGGGTGATTGTGTTCATTACCTACGCTTGCTCGGTAACCCAGTCAGGGACGCTCTCATTCTGGCGTTGCCACCAGTCCATGAGGTTGCCGCCTTGAGTGTAGTAGTCCGTTATGTCGTGGGTAGGCACGTGAAGCACCTGGGCCTTACTGAAGGTCTGTCTCCATATCGCGGCCATTTTCTCGCCGGCCTCGTCATCGTCGGGGATGATCACAAGCGTCTTGAAGGATGTTGCCAACCATGACAATTCGTCTGAGATATACTTGGCCGATCCTGTAGCTGCGCAGCTCAGTTCTGTCTCTTGGTTGAATAGCAGACAGTCGAACTCGCCCTCGACTATACAAAGCGCCTGGCGGTCGCCCGGCACGTAGAAGAGCGTCTTCTTGCTGGGGGAGATAGAGCCATATTTGGGATCAGTCCCTGGCGGGCGTCGGATGCTGCAATGCGTGATTTCGCCGTCGTGGAACCAGGGAATTGTAATCCCCCGCTGTGCCCAGGCGTTGGCGACGCGTTGGTCTCTTGCGTTGTATCCGAGCTTCGCACGTCGGATCGTCTTATCGGACAAGCCCCTGTTGTGAAGATACTCGAGCGCAGTCTTGCCAACATCTGTCCACAGCTGCGCCTCGCAGTGTTTGGCGAACTCCGTGACGAGTTTGGTCCAGACGAGGCGCTTCTTCTCGTCATCGGGTTTCGGCTTCGGCGCTGTCCGTGGCGTCGTGCGTGGCGGTAAATTGTCCAGCGGTCGGCCCTGGAGATTCATGGCGGCCTTGAAGTCGATGTTTCTCGTCTTGCATAGATAGTCGATGTCATCCCCGCTTTCGCCGCATATTCGGCACCAGTATCGCGGCTTTGGGCTTCGATTTGGCCAGACGTGGAATCTATCAGTTCCGTCCTGGCAGAAGGGACAGGACCCTACAAACTCGCCACCAGACGTTGATCCAGCGCGCTTGAGCTTCACATCTCTTGAGGCCAAGTCGAGTAAGTTCACGTTATGTCCTGCCAGTTATTATTGAGATTCTGATATTATGAGACTGTGAGATTCTGATATTATGAGACTGTGAGATTCTGATATTATGAGACTGTGGTAATGGAGAGGGAGTCTCACAGTCTCAAGAGTCTCAAGTTTCATGGGCAGGGATTATGAGATTCATGTTCAGTCGCCATACTGACTTTCCTGTCTTTTCGTCGGTTACTGTCTCAATATCGTCATCTTTTGCGCGATATATCGTGGGTCTTGAGAAGCCGGCTTTTTTGGCCGCCGCTTCAATCATTACCGGCTGCGTCGGTCCATTGTTTTCGAGGTAATTCACCAGCCAAGACTTTGCATCAGCCTTCTTGCTCTTGCGGCCCATCGGCTCAGGCGGATTCAAGTCGAACACTGGGACGCCCTCGATGATTTCGTATCCGTAGGCGTCAGGTTCATCTGAGAAATTATGCTTGATCGAGCCGACCCGGCAGTGCTTCTCATTCTTCGGGTCGAGCGCGTCCACGGCAATAACAGAACGGGGCCATTGTGTAATCGCACCAGAGCCACGACAGTCATCGAGGCGGGTGATTTGGTATCGTCTATCCTCGGATTTCTTTCGTGTGTGATGGGTCGCCAGCACCACCTTATTCGACTTCTGTGCGAGCTCTGCCAGCCAGCCCATCGGCCCCATCATCTCACCGCTCGCATTCTCGTTTCTGTCGCGCCCAGAGCCGCTAAGCGTATCGATAATCAGAAGTCGGACGTCTGGGTCTGTCAGTAGCATCATCACACGAGCGCGGTCATCGGGACTGTCGAGGTTGACGTTATCTTCTGCTCGACCGGGGAATACTATGCCCGTGCCGGGAATGCCTAGCAGTTGCCGACGGACTATCAGGGCGCTGTGACCGCACTCACACTCACACCAGCCGACCTTCCCCGGTTTGCCGGTGAACGGTGTTTGGTCGGGCCATGCCCGGCCTTCGATGACACACTTTGCGAGAGCCAACGCGAGGTATGATTTCCCCACTCCCTTATCGCCGACCAGAAGAGAGAGACAGCCGTTTGGCAGCCATTTATCCCAGAGCCATGTGATACCAGAGAGGACGTCACCAAGATCGTCGAGGTTCAATTCGCCTGGCAGCGGGTCATCGACGTTGATACTCTTCAGAAACTTATCTGCCTTGCCGCCCATCGGGGCAATAGCGGCTCTGAAGGCTTTTGACCGTTTCTCAGGGTCATCTTCGGCCTGAAGGAGACGAGCGTGTCCTCGCCAGTGTTCGGCCATAGCCTGGATCATGAAGTCGGGGACTACATCGCCCTGGTTCAACTTATACAAAATCAGCGCGTCGAGTTTTGACAATTCGCTCATATTTCCCTCCGGATAGCGGCCATGTCGTTGATCGACGGCTGGGTGATGTCGCGTGGCTCGTGGCTCACGCAGACATTGAGGAGAAGTAGGCCTTGACGTTTGGTATCGTCTGCGGTTACTGTGTCGTCAAGCAGATTTGCTGTGTTGGCCGCGGGCCCGCCCTGGTGTGCAGAGGGCGAGCTTCGCGGTCTTCTTCGTTTTTTCCTCACGAGTCGTGTTCTCCTCTCTGCTTTCCGAGGACGATGTCGTAAAGATTGATCGGTCTGCCGCTCGTGTCCTTCAACGGCTCGAGCTTGAACCGTTCGTCTTTAGGAAGCCGACGACGGGCGGCCTTGCGGTGTCGGTTTTGTCTCTGCACGGCTAACTCCGACTGCGAGAATGCCGCTTACCAAGCGCCGGAAAATCGATCAGTTCCTTCTCGATGTCCTCGCGGCGAAAACGGAGCATCCGGCCTTCGCGGAGCTTTACGCAAGGCAGAGTCCGCCTCGATGCTCGCTCGTAAACCCCTCGCACAGGGATTTGCAGGAAATCGGCGACCTGTTGCGGTGTCATAAGTTCTTGCGACATATCAAACCTCCATAACCTATAGGTTGACAACTTGCACGTGTTTTCTGATACTGGTACATTGCGATTTTGGTATAAGTGTGCTCGTTTGCGTAACGCGACAGTCATTGCAGCAGCGACTGAAGCGGGAAGTTGGAGATGGGCGATGGCGAGGATGTTTGTTGGCGATCGAAAGGTCGCCAGGGTTCGTGAAGATTATGCCGACCGGTTTCTGGTCGAGGGTCCCGAAATCCGGCCGCCACCAGATGGGGGCTATGAGAGGGTGTTGTTCAGAAGCATCCTTCCGCCTCGCAAGTGCGGGTCATGGGTTTGGCATTATAGAGTTGCAATTCCTGGGGGTGGCTCTTGGCTCAGGTTGAAGCGACTGATTCAGCACCATTTGCCACCTAGGTATAAAATGCCGCTGGGTCAAATCGTAATCTGGCCTGAATGTTATGAGTTCGAGGTCAGGACTCGGCCGCTGGAGATTCAAGGGGGAACCGGAGTCCGAGTTGAGCAGGTTTTGGAATCCTCGCTGTCCAAGTCTTATCTTTCCGGCGCTGGGCATGGGTTTTTGGTGAGAGGTTTTGTTCGATTTGAGGTCGCGGGACGCCCATGTCGACTTCCTGCGTTCTTTGCCGTTTTGCCAAGACTACTGCGGGTGAAAAAGGCTGATAGTCCTTCATGGTTATGGCCGTGGGTCCAGGCCAATGGGATAGGTCTTTGCGGCGAGTGCAATTCGTATTTTGCACAGCGGGCACATGGCCGCTTCTGCTGCACGGCCTGCCGCATGAGAGCGCATCGAAAGAAACAACGGGCGGCATCGCGGGTTGCCTGAATGAGTGAGAACGGGGGGACTCGAGGTCTATACCTTCGCGGGTCGGTGTGGTGGCTCTGCTATCGAGACGAGGAGGGACTGTATCATCGAGAATCAAGCCGAACGACCAACAAACGCGCTGCCAGCCTGCTTCTCGGCAAGCGCCGGCTTGAAGTCTTGGAATGCCGCGATCTAGGCAAGCGGCGTGTTACCGATATGACCTTCGCCGAACTCACAACCCGCTATCTTGAGGAATGGTCGAAGCCTCGCAAGGCGGATAGTTCACACCAGCGCGACCGGCAGATTATAGCCAACCTCTGCCGTGCCTTTGGCAACCGACCAGCGGCAGAGATCAATCGAGAGGAGGTAGAGCGATACTCTCGCATGCGCCGAAAGGACCGAGAGGGCGGGACGGTCAATAAGGAAATCAGTCTCTTCAGGGCGATTTACAACTGGGGAATCGCTCAAGGGTTACTTCAGATCAACCCTGGCAGTCGCATCAAGATGTTCGCCGAAAACCGCCGCAGTCGGTTCCTACATCCAGAGGAGCAGCGGAGATTGCTTGAGGCCTGTCGGAGAAGCCGGAATGGTCAACTCTATCATCTTGTCGCACTCGCGCTCCTCAGCGGCCTCCGACGTGGTGAATTGTTTGCTCTGAAGTGGAAGCATATTGACCTTGAACAACGGACGTTACTTGTCGAGCGGAGCAAGAGCGGTCTGCCTCGTGTGGTTCCCTTGAATGCTGAGGCGCTTGAAGTCCTCAAGGAGCTCGGGCCGAAAGGAGAGGATGAGCGGCTTTTTGCAGTTCAGAGCGTCAAGAATAGCTATCGCACGGCCTTGCGAAGGGCTGAGTTGACAGGATTCACTTTCCACGACCTACGACATAGCTGTGCAAGCAATCTCGTCAATCGAGGGGTCAACCTATTCATAGTCGGAAGGGTCTTGGGACACAAGACGATTCAAATGACCAGCCGGTATAGCCATTTGAGTGATTCGACCCTCGTGCGCGCCATGAATGACCTCCCGACTATTCTACCGGAAAGCGTCTCAAGTGAGGCCGGCGAGACAGACGGCCCGGCACGAGAAGTATCACATCTATGACACAACGCTAATTCTGAATGTTTGGAACGAGGCCAAATAGCCACCGTTAGGGCACTCATAATCGCCTTCACACGGCGGGGGTCACTGGTTCAAATCCAGTATCGCCCACCACCATTC
>CAZKNE010000193.1:0-4897 GCA_964554005.1 uncultured bacterium
CCACTCCCCTATTTTATCTTACAACCTGTACCAAGAATGTGACGCTGCCACCACAGATTGTCAAGTGTTTTTTTGAGGTGTTAAACACAGTCAAAATAGCACAGTTGTTGTTTCAGGGCAGGAGTTTCCCCAAAACTTGGGTCGGGTAGGTTGTGGTTGTGGGCTGTCGCTGCTTCGCCAAGGTGCGGCGCAAAGCCGCGAGTCCCATTGCTCTTTTGTCAGCCGTCTTGACGGCGGGCGGCGACGAGTGCTATCTTGCGGCCGGCAGCTAGAGTCAGAGGACTACTGGCTGCCTGAGATGTAGTTGAACTTGTTTTAGCAAGATTGGTTGGGTCAGGGCCTTGCCCACACCCGCCAACCTAACTAGCCGGAATGGAGGCGGAATGGCAGTAAATCTCAAAGGACGCGACCTTCTTACGCTGGGTGACTTCACGCTGGAGGAGATCATCCAGATACTTGAATATGCTCAGACGCTCAAGCTCAAGCACTTTGCAGGCGAGCAGCACGAGCTTCTGACGGGAAAGAACATCGCAATGATATTCCAAAAGCCGTCGCTTAGGACGCGGGTCTCCTTTGAGATCGGCACCGAGCACCTGGGCGCACACGCCGTCTATCTTGCCCCGGACGACATCAAGCTTGGCCATCGGGAAGGCGTCACGGACACCGCAAAGGTCCTGTCGCGATATGCGGACTGCATTGTGGCAAGGGTTCTTGAACATAAGACAGTGGCGGACCTTGCGGAGTTCGCGAGCGTTCCAGTAATAAATGCTCTATGCGATACTTATCATCCCTGTCAAGTTCTGGCGGACTTGTTGACGATATGGGAGAAAAAGGGTGAATTCGATGGCCTCAAGCTGGCCTTCATCGGAGACGGCAACAACATGTGCAATTCGCTGATGCTCGGCTGTTCGACCGTGGGAATGGATGTAAGCGTCGCCACTCCACCGGGTTACGAGCCGAATCCGACTATCATTGAACGGGCGCGGGAGATAGGCTCCACCGGCGGCACGGAAATCCTAATCGGAAATGATGTTAAGGAGGCGCTCAAGGACGCTGACGTGGTCTATACCGATGTCTGGACGGGGATGGGGCAGGAGGATGAGGCGGACAAGAGAAGGAAGGACTTCGCCGGATACGGGCTCAACGCCGAGCTGGTATCGCTCGCCGCCCCGAACACAACTATACTGCACTGCCTTCCCGCTAATTACGATGAAGAGATAACCTTTGACCTCGTCCACAACGACCCGCGGTCGGCGGTCTTTGATCAGGCCGAAAACCGCATGCATGTCCAGAAGTCGGTTCTGGCGCTACTGGTTGGGTGAGGTCTGAGATGCGTTTCGTGTTTAGGGCTTGTGTTGCTTGGGATTCGCAGGGTGGGCATTTGGGGTGCCTGCCACTTTTAGCCGTGCTTGGGCTTGAGGGCAGCGTTCTGTGTTTGCTGCTCGCTCCTGATGTTAAAAAAAGAGAGTTATTGAGAAAACAATATAGGCTTCCGCATGGAGGATCGCCATGAATAAACCAAAAAGCCCGCTCATCGCCCTCGCGCTCGCGGCAATTCTCGTCTCGAGCGTTAGCGCCTCTTACATTAAAGTAGGGCTTTATGACAGTTCCGTAGGGCAGGTTACCGACATCACTGCCCTGTGCGAGGACCTTTTCAGCTTCAGCCCGACTAACGTCATCCCTATCAACTTTTCAGGAGATCCCATCGTAGATGGCTACATTGCCTTCAATGAGAGCACGCTTCAGATGTCCTATTGCGACGCTCAGACCTGGGCTGTCGTGCCGATCGGAGCCTTCGCCGCGGACGTCTTTGGATTCCAGCCCAGAAGGCTTTCCGTTGTCCATCGGGAGGGACAATTCGATGAGCTGTTGGCCTGGGATTATGGCCAGATAGCACTCTTGGACCTCGATGACTTCGAGGCGCAGGACGTAACGATGGAGTTCGCTGGTGCGCTGTGCGTTTCAGGCGTTTGCCTAAGTGACTTGTCGAACCTAGACGATGCGACTCTGGCCTATGACGGAGAGAACTGGTATCTCGGTCTTGGCTACATCACGGGCTTTGTGGACGCTCTTTTGGGGCCAGGTGTGGTTCGGCTCACGCCGCTTAACGTTGCCGGATCGACTGCAGACGATGCCATTATCTTCGTTTTTGAGACGGATAACACACCGCCGGTCGCGGAGTTTACCGTCTCGCCCGAGGCCGGCGATTCGAGCACAACGTTTGCGTTCGATGCCTCGGACTCATGGGACGCAGAGGATGCGTCGGACAGTTTGATGTCTCGCTGGGATTTCAACTCTGACGGCAGCTGGGACACTGAGCTTTCATCCGACAAGGTCGCGTATCACAGTTTCGGGTCGCCGGGCGAAAAGCAGGTAACGCTTCTCGTGATGGACACCTATGGTGCCACGGGAAGCAAAACAACGTCTCTAGTGGTCAGCAACGCTCGCCCGACGGCGGCCTTTGCAACTGATCCTGAGACCGGGACGGTGGGCACGATTTTCTCGTTCGATGCCTCGGGGTCATCAGACTACGAAGACGCGACCGAGGAGCTCGAGGTGCGCTGGGATTTCGAGTCGGACGGTACGTTCGACACTGATTTCACAACGTTCAAGACCGCATATCATCAATACGATCGTCCACGGCTCTACACAGTAACGCTTCAGGTTCGCGATATGCAGGGCGGGCTCGGCCAGACAACGGACGAGCTCGAAGTGGCGAACCTAAGCCCGTCCCCTTGTTTCACGGCCACCCCGGAGGAAGGCACAGTGATTACCGATTTTGAGTTCGACGCAAGCTGCTCAAGCGACACGGAGGATTCGCTTGATGCGCTTCGGGTCCGCTGGGATTGGGACAACGACAGCATCTTTGACACCGAGTTTAGCTTCGACAAGACCGCACATCATCTCTTTGGGACTGTTGGCACGCGAGTGGTTTGTGTGGAAGTCATGGATTCTAGCGGCGGAAGCAACGTATGCCTGAAGAACATCACAGTAATTAACACGCCTCCGACGGCGGCCTTTCTCGCATCGCCCCGCGAGGGGACTGTCAGGACGGCTTTCTCCTTCAACGCCTCGCTTTGCTCAGACTTGGAGGACCCGGCGCCGGAACTTCTTGTCCGTTGGGATTTCAACTCTGACGGCACGTTCGACACTGATTTCACAACGTTCAAGACCGCATCTCGAAGTTTCAGCACACCGGGCCAGAAGACGATAACGCTCGAGGTTGCTGACACACAGGACGCCCGCTCGACCACGACGCGGACGGTTACCGTCTTGAACACCGCCCCGACTGCGTGTTTCGAGTTCACACCGGCGACAGGCGACACTAGCACCGAGTTTGCGTTTGACGCGTCGTGCACGACTGATTGGGAGTCTACAGCCGGGACGCTGGAGTTTCGTTGGGATTTCGAGGGGGACGGGACATTTGACACGCTGTTTTCTAATCAACCGACTGTGCATCATAAGTACGAGACTCCAGGCACCAAAACGGTGGTGCTTGAGGCGCGGGATGAGCAGGGCTTGTCTGGCCAGACGAGCCATTCGTTTGATGTGGAGCAGGGCAATTTCCCGCCGACCGCGTGTTTCGAGATTGAGCCGCAGTCGGGAACGACCGAGACGGCCTTCGAGTTTGACGCCTCGTGCTCGAGCGACCCTGATTCGGCGGATACCTCGGAGCTCCAGGTGCGTTGGGATTTCGAGGGGGATGGGACCTTCGATACTACTTTCAGCTACTCGAAAGTGGCTTATTTCACGTTCGATACGGCCGGCTACAAGACGCCGACGGTAGAGGTTATGGACGAAGAGGGAGCGACCGACACCACCAGCCATCGCATCTTCGTTCAAGAGATGAACTCCCCACCAATCGCATGCTTCACGTATGCACCTCAGACCGGCAACACAGCCACGGAGTTCTCCTTTAACGCATCGTGCTCAAGCGACCCTGACGGCACATTCTCGACGCTCAGGTTTAGGTGGGACTTCGATGGGGATGGCACGTTCGACACATCTTATCTGAGCTCACCCACCATAAGCCACCAGTTTGACACGCCGGGCACTTGGACGGTCATACTTGAGGTCACTGACCTGCCAGGCGACACCGATACAGCGCAGGCGAATGTTGATGTTGAGGCGGAGAATGAGCCACCTGATGCGTGTTTCTCGGTAACTCCTGTCTCCGGCGACACGGCCACATACTTCGAGTTTAACGCCTCGTGTAGCACCGACCCGGACGGGACCGACTCGACGCTTCAGGTTAGATGGGACTGGGAGAATGACGGGGAGTTTGACACCTCGTTTACCACAACGAAGACCGCAAGCCATCGCTACCCAACGGCAGGCACCAAGACCGTCACGCTCCAGGTCAGGGATACACATGGAGCGACCGACCAGACGACCTGGACAATCGATGTCGAGGAGGGAAACGTTCCCCCGAGCGCATGTTTCACTGTTACCCCAGCAGGAGGGACAACCGAAACCGATTTCGAGTTTGACGCCTCGTGTAGCAGTGACCCGGACGGGAGCGACTCGACGCTTCAGGTTAGGTGGGACTGGGAGAATGACGGGGTGTTTGACACCTCGTTTAGCGCAACGAAGACCGCAAGCCATCGCTTCGAGGAGCCCGGGCAGCCAACTATCGTCGTTGAGGTTCTGGACGAGGGCGGCGCTACGGGGCACTATGCGAAACAGATAACGGTGGAATCTTCGGGCAACAACCCGCCTGTGGCATACTTCACCGTAACCCCCGACACGGGGACTGTTGCGACAGTCTTCTTACTTGACGCGTCAGGCTCGTCTGATGAGGATGAGGCGACCACGGGGACGCTTCAGGTCCAGTGGGATTTCGACGGGGACGGGACCTACGAGACATCCTACACTGTTCAGAAGACAATTACACACA
>CAZKNE010000194.1:0-4883 GCA_964554005.1 uncultured bacterium
TCCCAAAGCGACTGGGCTTCCTGGAAGTCGATACCATGTTTTTTCTTGTTGCTATCGCTCTTGGTTGGGTCGAATTCAAATTCCATTGTATAATTACTATACCTTAACTATACATGTTGTCGAGCGCTTATTCTCTCGATTCTAAGAATGACCAGATTGATCCGTAAAGATGCAGGATTCTGAATTCCTGCCCGTATAAAGCGCCATCGGGTCTCCGGGGGGGATTACTCCGTCTAGCGGCATGAGAATTCGGAGGCGGCAAAACACTCAGCAGCCTTTTCCGAACAAGAGGCCAAGGACCTCCTCGTAACAAAATATGGCGTCAGCTACCGGCTCGCCCTGCGCCGCGAAAGCATAGAAGTCATAGAATAGTGCGAGCCTCACCAAAGGGCGGCGGCGCTGATAATGTCCTACGCTCAGCCCGCGTCCTTATTGGCGAGCTTCCTCACGTCCTCCGATATGCGGAACACGACAATGAGCACCTCAAGCCATATCCGCGCAATCGTCACGTAAACGATGAAGATCAACGGCGAGATGATCAGAACTAAAACGCCTGCGCCGGTTGAGTGCGCGAACGCCACCCCGATGTAAACGATCGATGCGATTGCTGCGCAGATGATCGCCAGCACAAACAGGAACTTGATTACCCTGGTTGTAATCAGCTCCGAAAATGAAAGATCGAAAAGCGCCCCGAAAAAGCCTCGCTTCTGATTCATGCTGTTGCCTCCATTTGCCTGGTTGGTTATTCCACGGTATTTTTCACAGTCTATGTTATGTGCTTGTTGTGTCCTGGTCAATGCCGCTTTTTATCAGACGTCCCTTCTATCAAAAGGTCGCTTTGAGGAAAGTGCAGCTGTGAGAACGTTCGCTTGCGCCAGAAGAAATAATCGATCAGCAGCGGCCGGCGATAGATCAAGTCGTGCAGTCCGCTCTCGCTCATCTTGCGAACCGACTGGACTCCGGCCCTGCCGCGAAGCGTTGACCGCAATGAGGCGAGCGCGCAGATAAGCGCCTTGGCCAGGGCAAATGCGTGCCGGGGCCTGCCCTTGGCGAAGAAGTAAAAAATGGTCCCCAGGTCCAAAAGAAGCCTCGACGGCAGGACTATGACCAGCGGCCACAGGCAGAAGTTCTTCACCATCAGTCTCCAGCTGTTTCGGTAGTTATAGAACGTCTTGAGAGGGCTGGAGTACGGAAGCGTCCCGCCGCCAATGTGATAGGCTATCGCTTGGGGCACAGCTCTTACAGAAAAGCCCATAATATGCATCCGCCAACACAGGTCGATCTCCTCCTGATGCGCGAAGAACGCCTCGTCAAAGAGGCCGACGACATCAAGCACCGACCGCCTTAGCATCAGCGCTGCGCCTGAGGCCCAGAAGACCTCTCGCGCATCGTCGTATTGACCACGGTCCTTTTCGACCGTGTCGATAATTCGGCCCCTCAAGAATGGCACACCGAACATGTCCAGGAACCCGCCCGACGAGCCGGCATACTCGAAGTAGCTGGGGTCCTGTGCGGACAGTATCTTCGGCTGACATGCCCCGAGCCGCGGATATCTCTGGAACGCGGCGACAAGATGCCTGGCACAGTCCGCATCAACGTTTGTATCGTCGTTGACTATGAATATCAGGTCGGACTTCGTCCGCCGAACGCCCTCGTTGCAGCCGGCCGCAAAGCCTATGTTGTGCTCCTGCGGATACACGGCCACGTCGGGGAACCGTTGCTGGACGCGAGCGACGAGACCATCAGAAGGCCTGTTATCAATAATACAGACCTCGTCAGGTGGCACGCTCGATTGCTTTAACGAGGCAACGCACGCCTCAAGGGGAGAGTCCGAGGCATATCGGACGACGATCGCGCAGACGCTCGGGCACTGACTCATCAGCGGTCATCTTTGGGCCTTGAGGAGCCAACGACCGAGCCTCTTGAAGAGCTCGTCCCGGAGCCTGCGCCGACACGAAGTTGCGCCTCAACCAGCACGCCCGGCGCCACGTTGAGTGAGGGCGTGAAGACCTCGCCCAAGAGCTTCCCTTCACTCACATCGATGGCCTTTGTCGCCTTGATTGTGCCCTCTACAATGCCACTGGAAAGAAGCTCACCAACGTTAATTTCGCCCTTCAAGACGCCCGTATCGCCCACAACGAGCGTCCCATCGGAGATAATCCTCCCATCGAATCTCCCGTCCAGTCGCACGATGCCCGAGAAGCGAAGCTCGCCCTTGAAGTTCGTGCCCTTGGCCAAGTAAGCATTGAGTTCCGTTTTCGGTCCTGTGCCCATGATGTTAGCCCTTCAGTATTGACAAAAGCCTGTCGAGATCGTCTCCCGAATAATACTCGATCAATATCTTACCGTTGCCTTTCTTGCCAGTTCTGATCACAACCTTCGTGCCCAGTAAGGCACATAACTGCTCTTCGAGCGCGGCCACCTCAGGTAATTGCTCTCTCTCCCGACTGGGCCTTCGCTCCGCCATCCGCTTCGTCATCGCCTCGGCCTGCCGAACCGAAAGGCCCCGCGAGATTATCATGTCCGCAAGCGCCCGCTGCTTCCTGCTGTCGCTGACCGCAAGAAGCGCCCGTGCGTGCCCCATCGAGAGCTTTCGGTCCAGAAGGTCGCTCTTGATGCTCTCCGGCAGCGACAAAAGCCGCAGGTAGTTCGTGACGGAGCTCCTGTTCATCCCAACCATCCTTGCTATCTGCGCGTGCGAGAGCCTCGCCTCGTTCAGCAGCTTCTCGAACGCAGATGCGATCTCCAGAGCGTTCAGGTCGGCACGCTGGATGTTCTCGACAAGCGCTGTCGCCAGAATATCTGAGCGCGACAGGTCCTTTACGATCGCAGGGATGCTGGAGAGCCCCGCCATCTGCGCCGCCCGCCAACGCCGCTCGCCGACTACTATCTCATACCCATTGTCCGTCCTGCGGACAACTATCGGCTGGACGACTCCTCTGGCCTTGATGGATTCCGCAAGGTGCGCGAGCTTCTCCTTGTCAAAACGCTGTCTCGGTTGCAGGCTGTTTGGCGTCAGCAAATCAAGAGCGATCTCAACGACCCCAGACCGCGTCGCCTCTCTACCCGATTCACCAAGTATCGCCTCTAGCCCTCGACCTAGCCGCTTTTCTTGCTTCACTTGTCAGAAACTCCTCTGTTAATCCTAAGAACGCCTGCGAACCTCGCGACGCAATATCATACAACATGACCGGCTTGCCGTAACCCGGCGCCTCGGCGACACGCACGTTCCGCGGGATCACAGTCGAGAAAACCTTGTCTGGGAAGTGCTTCCTGACATCGGAGGCGACCTCCCTGGAGAGCTTAGTCCTGGAATCGAACATCGTCAGCAGAAGCCCCGCTATCTCGATGTCAAGGCCTAGCGTCTCCCGAAAGATGCGGACGGCCTCCAGCGTCCTGGACAGACCCTCAAGCGAGTAGTATTCGCACTGTAGCGGAATGATGATGCTGCTGGATGCGCAGATGGCGTTGACGGTGAGCATCCCGAGGGACGGGGGGCAATCGATGATGATATATGAAAACCGATCGCGGGTTGTTGCTAAAGCCTCCCTAAGCCTAAACACACGCTTCTTATCGTTGACTAGTGTGATTTCTGCGGCGACGAGGTCTGTGTTTGCGGGCAGGACAGCGAGGTTCGCGACTGATGTTGGGCAGATGACGTTTTGCAGGACGTCGGGCTTTAGAAGGACGTCGAAGACTGTGCTCTTAAGCTCTGCGGGCGTCAGGCCGAGACTCATCGTCGCGTTCGCCTGGGGGTCCATATCTACAAGGAGTGTCTTCTGCTCAGCGAGAGCAAGCCCGGTAGCGAAGTTGACAGCGGTAGTCGTTTTGCCAACGCCGCCCTTCTGATTAACTATTGCAATTGTTCTGCTCACACGCATCCCCGAACAATAGCGCAGACATGTTTCACGTGAAACATCTCTCAAACCGGCCAAGAAAGCTTCATCCGCAGATTGCACAGATTAGAAACGCAACCCAGATACCACCAAAAGATCGCCTGCATCCAATACACCCGACCCGACTATATCCCCGCCCCCAGGTTTAATCTGCGCAATCCGTGAAATCTCCGGACTCCCTCATACCATTTATCCACAATCGCCCGCCGTCATAGGCTTTGGCCGACGGCTGGCCACACAACCGATCACAACACCAAAACTCTAACAAATCAATCGCTCAGCCAACTCGTCAAGGCAATGGTATTCCAAACGGAGCGAACGAACGCCCTCCTCAAGCACGGTCTCTCGCATTTGGGCCGCCCCGTGGGCCAAATGGCCGTAAACGTCGAGCTGGGAATATCGCTCCGTGTGCCGATAGAGAACTACCCAGCCTGAGTCTGAGAGCACAGACCGGACTGCCCGCAGGAGCCTTCTGTTGAGTTTCAGCCCTCTCATAACCACCAGCTCGAACTCTCCTGGCGGCTCGCACAAGGACGCGAATTGTTGAAAGCTAGCGCAGACCGGGCTGTAGTTCGCAAGGCCTATCTCACGGCTCATCTTCTTAAGAAACGCTACCTTGCGCGGCGAGCTATCGACAGCAACCCAAGCCGTCCGAGGCAAGACGATCGCCGCCGCAACCGATGGGAATCCGCCCCCCGCACCTATATCGACACACCATCGCGCCTCATCGACGCCCTCCACCATAGAAACTGCAAGCGAATCGACCAACAGCTGCTCAATGATAGCCGACTCACTCCGAAGCGAAGTCAACGAGGCGCCTCGTCTGTATTTCAGCACCAGCGCCACAAACTTGGCCAGCTTCGCAAGCATAACGGCGTCCAGCTGAAGCCCCATCTGCCCGGCTCGCCTGGATATTAGATTCTCCGGATTCACAGCTCGTAGCCTGTCCGCACGTGGCCCCACTGCGACTCAGCTTGCGACCACTTC
>CAZKNE010000195.1:0-1974 GCA_964554005.1 uncultured bacterium
TATGGGGGCTCCTCGTGACGGGCAGGTCGATCTCTTTCCGCGCCGGAACGGCAGTCCCATGAACAAGTGCAAGGTATTGCTTCTTGATCTCACGCTGCTCAAATTTCTTCATCAGGTCGATGTGCGCCTCATCCGTTTTGGCGATGACCATGACACCCGAGGTGTCCCTATCGAGTCGGAGCCTCTGGGGTCGCCCCTGAAGAGCTCGAGAAAGAACTCGCCCAGATCGACGCGACTCCGGGCGAGCCAGCCAAGTCCGCACCAAACTCACGCGACGATGGCCATTAGACCGTTCTCAGGCCGGCCCAGGGCTTAACTTCTCCAACGGACGCGAGAAATGACGCGGGCGAAGCCACAGAAGAGATTCAGAAGTGCCCCACGATGAACTCCCCCTTCAGCCATTCTGAACGGCCCTTGGGGTTCGCGGCGGCGACTTCAATCGTGTATTGTCCCGGCGGCATTAGGTCTGCCTGCATCTTTGCGACGGTTAGCTGTTCCCCACAGACTCTTACTTCTGTCGTCGGAACCGTTCCTGAGATGCGAACGACATACCAGAGCGACTCTTCCACAGGCGACCATCGGATCCGTTCTGGAAATCTTGAGAACACGCTCGTCTCATTCAGGGACACGAATCGCCCCGGTCGCTTTGGTCGCCCCAGCCGTTCTACCTCAGCGAGGAATCTCTTCTTAAGCGCCTTGGCCGCTTCTAGCGAGATGCGATTTGGCCCAAGCACGTAAACGGACGACCCGTCGGGAAGCGGGAAGCGTTTCGTAAGCGACCCACAAATCGCACTGGAGCGGATGCCGTTAAGCAGCAGTCCATCAAGCATGAGAGCCGTTGAGGCGAACGGTAATACTCCTTGCCCGCCATCCTTACACAGGATGAAGTCTGAGTTCAATAGAGCATCGACATGGTCTTGTACAGAGCGGTCGAGCGAGCGATAGCAGACCCGGACGTTGCCGGTCCGTGCGAGCTGCGCCTCCAGCATCAGCGTCCAGGGATTGATCTCCGCCGACACAGGAACCACGAAGACAGAGGGCCTTTCAATACCGCTCTGGGTCAGATGGCTAAGTATCTCTTTATAGGGCCAATAAGCCTTGAACGCCGGGCGGACCTCCTGAGCGATGCATCCCCAGATGGGCAGACGAACGCCGTGGACCTCGATGGCAACGCTTGAACGGGATGCCAACCCCAAACGAGACAACGCCCCACTGTGCAGCTAGCAGGACGATAATGGCTAACACCACAGCCCTAGACCAGCGGCGCCTCATAAGTTGTTGTAGAGCTAAACCGGCAAGTATGGCGAACGCGGGCACAATGGGCAAAGTGTAGCGCAGGTCTGCAAGGCCAACGCTGCTGAAAATTGGGAGTGGGACAATGGCCCAGGACAGCAGGAGCGCCAGAGGTTTGGCCTTTCTGATGCTAATCAGGGCGCCGGCGAGGGCCAGAAGGAAACATGGCACAAAAAGTTGGTCGGTGATGATCCGCAATAGGTAACTTCCAAATAGCGTGTAGAACGCGCTCGATGGACCCATCTCGCGGTATTCACTAACAGCGCCGCCAGCGCGAGCCAGTATGTGCCTCGCATTCAGAAGATACCATGGCAAGGCAACAGCGGTAGCTGTCAAGCTAAGAAGGAGGACGCACGCGAGGAGCCTTCTTGTCGAACAACCAAAACGGCTTTTGGCTTTTCCTTGCCTAATCCTGCCGCGCAACCCTGTTACGAGCACAACTAGCGCGGGCCCGCCAACATACAAGAAAAATGTCCACTTGGTCAGCATCCCAAGCCCGAAGACGAGGCCCAGGGCCGCACAGTGCGTCTTCCTTTCTAGCACTTTAGGCGCGAGCAGAAGGGCCATAAACAGCGTTACCATGCCTGTCAAAGCGAAGTCAACGTACGCCGTCCGAGACCATCCCCAAAGACCGGGCAGCAGGGTCCCAATACACGCAGCCAGCAGGCCGACCCGTCGATC
>CAZKNE010000195.1:1984-4860 GCA_964554005.1 uncultured bacterium
TGCTTTCCGATGTAGTAAATGCCAAAGACGATCGCCGGCACGAACAGAAGGTTCGTTGCGATCGCCACGTCAACGCTCCTGCCCAGCAGAAGCATGAAAATACCGGCCATTACGTGCCACAGCGGCGGGTAGAACGTGTTTTGGCCCTGAAGCATTAAGAGCCGGCCAATATCCAGCCGGCAAATTGCCTTGCTCGCCTCGATAGCATCCGAAATGTGAAACGCTGGGTCCCACACTGGGGGCGTATCGTCCAAAACCAGCCAGACGATATTGCCAACTGCCCAAAATGCGATCAGTAAGACACAGATGAGGTAAATCTTCCGCATCGCTGTCGAACGTTCCCAGTAAATGAGCGCATATTTCTGTCGTGTTCGATGAGAATGCTCCAGCTGTCGCCTGATCTCAAGTCATGGATGGAGAGTATCTCTATGGCTGATTCATCTTTGCAGAGCAATTGAAACACTCCGGCGATTGTTGTTGCCAACATCGGCACTGGAGGGTTAGTCTTGGAAGGGTTAATGGCGCGTAGTCCTAACATTAGTCTCAAAATGTAACAAGGAGGATGAGGCATGAATTTCGAGGAGCTGAAGTCCTTTATGAAGCAAGTCGGCTGGGGCTTTTTGGCTACCACCAACGGTGACCGCGCAAGCGTCCGGCCGATGGGCGGCGGCTGCTGGTTTGGCAAGGAGTTCTGGTGTGCAACGGGCTTGAAGGATGCCAAGACTGCCGATATCAAGAAGGCCCCTTATGTGGAGTATTGCTTTGCTGACAAAGAGGGGAAGCATGTCCGCCTATCAGGCAAGTGCGTGGTCAGCACCGACAGGGCGGACAAGGAGAAGCTGCTCGACTTCATGCCTGCAATGAAGCAATACGTGGGCGACGCGGACAACCCCGACTACGTCGTGCTGCGCCTCACGCCGGAGCGCATCCGCTACATGGGCTCGGACGACATGCAATACACCGAGGTCAGCCTCGACTAGCCGACGAAAAAAGGATGAAGGCGGAAGGATGAAGGGACGGTGTGTAGGCCAGTGTAGGACCGGGTGTAGGCCAGTGTAGGACCGGGTGTAGGACCGGGTGTAGGACGGGGTGTAGGACGGGCTTTCCAGCCTGTCCGCTAGCGATAAAGGATGAAGGGGGAAGGGTGAAGGATGAAAGGGGCTGTAATGGGTGATTCAGCACTCTTCACAGGGGCTGGCAGCCGTTCAGGACGCGCAAGCAGCCGAAGCTTGAGATTGAGGCGACGCACACGTACGAACGTGCCGGGCGGATATAACATTTTGGTGAAGGTGGTTGATATATTCGGGAACGATACGACGAAGCTCGTGGAGGTAAGAGTATGAGCCGAAAAGCGCTTGGATTAAGAGCTCGACCGGACAATCAAGATGAGGTGCGCTATGTCTAAGAGATTCACAGCGGTGATAACGAGAGAGGAAAGGTGGTTTGTGGCCCACTGCGTCGAGTTGGGCGTCGTGAGTCAGGGAAAGACGATTGAGGAGGCACAGGTGAACCTCAAGGAGGCTGTCGAACTCTACATTGAGAGTTTCGGAGATGATGAGCTCCCGGAAAGCCTCGCCGAGGTCGTTTTGTACCCGCTTGAGATTGCCGTTGGCAGCTAGACTGCCTGTTCTTTCTGGCAAGGAGCTGATCGGGGCGCTGAAGAAGGCTGGCGTAACGAAAGCTACAAGTCCGCGAGCGTTATCACGAAGCGGCTGCTGGAGTTCTGGTTTCTTGAGGACCACGTTTGGCCCGACGGGAACAAGTTTGAGTTTTGGGATGCACAGCGAGAGGCAATTGAGGCCCTTGTCTATGTCTATGAGGTGTGCGGCTATGGGAGCCTGTATGAGATGGCTCGCGGATTTGGCGTGAGCGTAACGTTCAACCCGACGGTTGACAACTGGCCAAAGTATTGCTTCAAGATGGCGACCGGGTCTGGAAAGACGTTTGTCATGGCGCTCTCGATCATCTGGCAGTTCTTCAACGACTTTTTTCAAACACAGAACAACAGGCGCTATTCCTCGAAGTTCATTGTCATCGCGCCGAACTTGATTGTGCTGGACAGGTTGAACGAGGCTTTTGCGAATAGCACGATCTTCAGTGAAAATCCGAACTGACACAGTAGGCGGTGACAACGATGGAGGATTCGATTGAAAGGTGTAACGAGGACTGAGCTGGTCTGGAAGGGCAAGTTCGACGAGAGCGGCGAGCTTCGGAAGGTTGACAGGACCATCGAGGTTGAATCCGGCGAGCCGGTCATGTAGATTGTAGCCTGTTCGTTGACCAAGCAGTAATCCGCAGATCGTGATCGCCAATGTCAGCATGTCCTCAGGCTAAGAGGTGAGCGATGGTTCAGATACAGTTCAAGGGTAAGACTTTCGTTCAGAATCACCATTTACTTGTAAAGTACCACGAGCTCGTGCCCGTTAGAGAGAAGAGCCTGACCGACAAGATCAGCCTCAACGACAACCTCATCATCCACGGAGACAACCTCAAGGCGCTCAAAGCGCTGCTGCCCCTATACGCTGGTAAGATCAAGTGCATTTACATCGACCCGCCATACAACACGGGCAAGGACTTCATCTACCCGGACGACTTCCGCGATAGCATTGGCAACTATATGCGTATTACCGGCCAAGTGGATGAAGAAGGTCAACGGCTGAGCTCGAACCCCGAGACCTCGGGTCGCTATCACACAGATTGGCTGAATATGATGTACCCGCGACTGAAGCTGGCGAGAAACCTGATGCGCCAAAGCCAGACCTACCTGCGCGATTCGGTCCGCGGCTTGCGCAGCCGGGCAACGGAACAATTCAACCTCACCAACGCCCTGCTGACCACCAGCCGAATGGGCGAACCGGGCTACGACTTGAGCGCCG
>CAZKNE010000196.1:0-4828 GCA_964554005.1 uncultured bacterium
TCACCTTCGTTGCTGCTTGCTTTAATTATCCGTTCCAGAAGCGCTTCTGGTTTCTGTGTCGGGTAGCCAAGTCTTTCTCTCGCCATCGCGTTGATGTCATTTATATGCACCCAAATATCCTGCACGTATTCGCCCCTTGACTCGTCAAGGTATCGCTTTAGTCTGGGTGTGCCTTTTCGCGTGAATACGATTCGTCCCCCTTTCATTGCCTCATCGATACGTTCTTGAGACCATATCCAGTGTTTGCCGGATGGCGGTGCCATCGAAACATCGCCAAATCGCCGAGGTGGCCCATCTCCTTTTTGAGTAAAATCCCATAGGCCGTATCGGCGACCAGTACTTGCTTCAACCATCCCATAATGACTGTGCTTATAGCTTTCGAGATGATCTGTGAATTGTGCATTGAAGGCCGTAGAATCAGATTGTGAGTATAGCAGTATAATGTCGTGGATTTTCCCAAAAAAGGTGCTCTGGCGTTTCGCAACCCGAGTTCTTTGCCAAACTATTTCGTTACGGAACTGCCCTGCCCCGAATACAGCATCCATGAGCATCTTCAGATAATGGCTTGCTGTCGGATCACAATGCAGATAAATGCTCCCCGTTGGCTTGAGCACACGCCGCAGCTCAATGAGTCGAGGTGCCATCATTGCGAGGTATGCCATCATGTCATTCTCGCCAAGCAGCTTCCGGAAGGCCTGCATCGCATCAGATGTCTTGCCACCCGCCTCAACTACGTCAAGATAGGCGTTCTCAGCGCTTTGATCCCAATGCCAGGTATCAGTAAATGCCCTTATTTGAGCTTTGGATTTAGTTCCGTTTGCCTCCGCAAATAGGACATTGTAGTCCTGATTACTCTTGAATGGCGGGTCAAGATAGATCAGATCAACACACTCGTCCGGGATGTGTAGCCGCAGCACATCGAGGTTATCGCCATAGTAGAGCGTGTTCTTAGTTACGTCGATCATTATTGATAGCATACACCTTTCCGGTATTCTGGCAATACCAGTTCGTCTTACCATTGAAAGGAGACCGGCGCCTCGCCAGAAAAGCCAGTTTGGCCTCACGCGGCGTTCTGCTACAATGTCCCCTCTTTTATGATTCACTTTGAAACCAAAGGACGGGGCAATGCAAGAGGATAACGAGCATATAAGTCAGGGCGAGGAGGGGTTCAAGCCCTACATTCCAGCCGAGCGCATAGTGCCTGAGATGACCGTCAGATCAATCGTCTTGGGCGTCGTGCTGGGGATAGTGTTCGGGGCAGCCAACGCGTATCTCGGCCTGAAGGTCGGCATGACTGTCAGCGCCTCGATCCCCGTGGCAGTCATCTCGATGGCGATATTGCGCGGCCTGATGCGAGGCGGGACAGTACTTGAGAACAACATGGTTCAGACGATCGGCTCGGCCGGCGAATCGCTTGCGGCCGGCGTCATCTTCACCATTCCGGCGATGATTCTGCTCGGCATTGGCGATGTAGGCCTCCTGAAGATCATGGTTCTGGCGCTCTTGGGCGGGTGGCTCGGCGTGCTGTTCATGATCCCACTGAGGCGCTATCTGATCGTCTCTCAGCATAAGAAACTGCCGTATCCCGAGGGAACCGCGTGCGCTGAGGTGCTCGTTGCGGGCGACATGGGCGGCGCAAAGGCCAAGAAGGTCTTCTTTGGCGTGGCTTGGGGAGCCATCTTCAAGTTCCTAATGGACCCTCACGGCCTCGCGCTCTGGAAGGAGACGCCGAGCTGGCGGCTCCCCCTCCCGCAGGGCGCACAGGTCAGTGTCGAGACGCTCCCATCGCTCTTGGGCGTCGGGTTCATAATTGGCCCGAAGATATCGGCCTACATGCTCTCCGGAGGCGTTCTGGGCTGGCTTGTCTTCATCCCCCTGTTCTACGCACTGGGCTCACGCATCAACGAGCCGCTCTTCCTCGCGAGCGTGCCCATCAGTCAAATGGAGCCAATAGATGTCTGGCACAACTACATCAGATACATCGGTGCGGGCGCGGTCGCGGTCGGTGGGATAATGAGCCTCGTCAGGGCGGTCCCGACCCTCGTCGAGTCCGTGAAGCTGGGACTGAGTAAGGCCTACAAAACACTCAGAATCGCCAAGACCAAACGGACTGACCAGGACCTTTCGCTCAAGCTCGTCGCACCCGTCGCGATAGCGATGGGTATAGCGATCTGGCTTCTTCCGCAGGTTGACATCGGCCTTGCAGGGGGGTTCTTGACGGTCATCTTCAGCTTCTTCTTCGTTACGGTCTCCTCCAGAATCGTGGGCATCCTAGGCAGCTCCTCCAATCCCGCCTCGGGCATGACGATCGCAACGCTCCTAGGGACTTCGGCCATCTTCGTCCTATTCGGGATCGGCGGCACGGCTGGAATGGCCGCGGCTCTCAGCGTGGGCGCGGTCGTCTGCATCTCAATCTGCATAGCTGGGGACACATCGCAGGACCTAAAGACGGGCTTTTTGGTTGGGGCAACACCGCGGCTGCAACAGATAGGGGAATTCCTGGGCGTTTTGACGGCTGCACTGTTCGTCGGCGGCACCCTGTTCATCCTGCACGAGGGATACGGCATCGGCTCGGCCGCACTCCCAGCGCCTCAGGCAACGCTGATGAAAATGGTCGTTCAGGGCGTTTTCCAGGGCAAAATGCCCTGGACATTGATCATGGTCGGGGCATTCGCCGCACTGGTCGTCGAGCTCTTCGGCATCTCCTCGCTCCCCTTCGCGGTCGGCCTCTACCTACCGCTCGAACTCACAACGCCGATCATGATGGGTGCCCTTGTCAAAAGCGCCGTGGAGAAGACCAGGGCCGCCAAGCGGCTCAAGGGGCAGGGAGAGAGTGGGGTATTGTTCAGCTCGGGGCTGATAGCAGGCGGAGCCTTGGTTGGGATCGCCTTCGCCCTCATCGCATACTCCGGCGCAACGATGGGCTTTGGCGGAGGCGAGTGGATGGGCACCTGGGCCGATCCTGTCTCACTGGCTCTATTTGTCGGGCTGGCCGCAGTCCTCTACAAAGCCGCCCGATCAAATTGAGAACAAGAGCGCACACAAGCTACTTTGCCGCTACGTCTTGTCGTTATCTTTCCCGAGCGGTCGGACCTTGATCGAGCTTCCGGGCTTGGCAACGTCCGAGAACCAATCGGGAACGCTTGAGCCGTCCGCATCCTGCTGCTTTGCCGCATCTGTCAACGCGGCATAGAACTGCCGAGATATATCGGACAGCTGGCCCAGAGCCCGACCTATACCTCGCGCAACCCCGGGCAGCCTCTTCGGCCCAACGAACAGCAGCGCTATCACAAAGACTAACAGAAGCTCCGTCAACCCAATGCCAAACAAAATCACTCTCCTCTCAATGGTCAGAAGCATCCCACCGGGTTGGGCTAAATGCAAACCATAAGTCGGCCCTAGATAACGCTTTGTTACGGCGGCCTCTTATTCTGAAGCACAGGGCAGTGGGCTATTTCTTGAGTCGCGATATTTTCTTCTTCACCTGGTCAGTGAGGCTGTCCAGGAATGAGTGGGCTTGGTCTGATTCCATCGTTGAGAGCTTGTCTGCCAGCGCGTCTGAGAAGCGTTCCTGGGGCTGGCTGGTGGGGTTTGTGCCCTCCGGAGGGACCGCAGCCTGTGCTTCAAGGGGCGGCGCCGGCCCTATGTCAGCCAGCAGCGCAACCGAATCTGCGCCTACACCGACGATCAGTGTTCTTCCGAGCACCTCGACCACGGCGATGTATTTCCTATCTACGATGTGCGTAACACACAGGACAGTTGCCATCTTGCCAGACCCAAACCGGCGTCCTTTAACGAACTTTCTCATGAAAAACCCCAGGAGAATGATTAGCCCGACAATTACGATAAGGACTATGAACATGCGGACCGACATCTTAGTGAAGGATGGGGCCTCCTTCGGGGGCGAGGGCGAGGGGGATGCTAGCTCATCCAGATCATTGCCGAGGTATTCTCCCTGAGCCCACAAAGGGACAGGAAGAACTGAGGCCAAAAGTGCGCCCGCAACGAGAATGAAACCTAAGTATGCCTTTCCCCACATAGACGCTCCCCAGCAGAAAATTGGGATAGAAATATCCTACCCCTCGAAAGGATTATTTATCTCTGCAATACGCAGACCGTAGGTGTCCTCAATGACCGATACCTCCACCTTCCCAAACGGCGTTCCGTTTATATTGAGGTTAAAGCTCTCGTCCACCAGCTTGTCGATCTCCACAACGCTGCCAACACTCAATTCTAACAGTTCCCTGACAGTAATGGTTGTCTTGCCCATCACGACCGAAACTGTAACAGGGGTATCCGAGAGGAAACCGATTGAGGTCTGCGCAGCCTTGTCCGGTCTGGTGCCCATGGGTTCTGAAAGGGACCCAGCCTCAGATGAGTGCAGAATCTTACCCATTATTCCGTCTCCGCTTCTGGCTCAAGCGGCGCCTCGAAGCGGCCCAAATGCAGTGCAAAGGACATGCTGCCAGCTGGGTCTCCAGGGCAATCGGCTCGACCACAACGGTGCTCTGTTCGGAGCTCGAAACCTCTCATAGAATCTGAAACTCGGTGAAATAGACAGATATAACAACGTTAGCAAGACCAGGCAATTGGTTCAGTGCTTTGTTGATGTCGTCCTTGAGCTTCATCTTCCCATGTTTGGTTGACAAGGCCTTGGCACTTTTGGAGGACAGTATCGTCAGTAGGGCATCTCTTATCTGCGACGATTTGCTCTTTAGGAGCTGCTCCTGCTCTGCAACACCGTAGCCCAGCGCTATCGTGATCTTCAGATATGACCCGCTGTCCGCTAGATTGACAATGAACGGCTTCAGTTCGTAGGTGCTAACCA
>CAZKNE010000197.1:0-4800 GCA_964554005.1 uncultured bacterium
TGATAGCGGTCTCGCCAGCCGAGCTCTCATAAAACAACGACACCACAACGATCGCTGCTATTGCGGCGAAAAGCAGAAGAAACCAGAACCAACTGACGCGCCTCATCCGGTCAGAGCTCCTCTTGCTTCATTTCAACACGTTGCTGATCGACATGCCCGGCCAAACTCGGCTGTGTCGCTGCATCATTCCGAGTAGAGGTTGAGGCCAGCAGAGAACTGGTGTACAGGAGAGAACCTTTGAGTGGGTGTGTTTCTCTGGCTTGCTGCATCGAAGCACTAGGGTCGGATTTCGCTGCCATAATAGGCCGGCGTGAATGTGTCTGTTGCCGGCATGGAGGTCAAACTCTTCCGGGATTATTCCCAACCTCTGGATAGCACCTTGTGATTCTCTTCCTCTTCAGGTCTTTGATACGACTCATTGCCCTTTTTCTTATCGCCAGGTTGCCTCTGTGCAAAAGTGCGATCTTCTTCCAGCACGCTACCGCCCTTCTAAAATCGCCACGCCGCTCGAACAGCGCGGCTATGATCATAGTAGTTCTGGAAGCGTCACCTTTTGGAAGGGTCGGGTAGCCCGGTTGCGGCTCATCCTGAGCGCCCAAGAGTGTCTTCTCAATCTTGGACCGCCTGATCGATGCCCGAACGTCCTCCTCGAAGAGCACGACCGCCCTGGAATGGCAATTCTCGCTGCAATACAAGTAGCCGGCGTCCTCAACCATCTCATTCATGTTCCGTATCGGACGATGGCAAAACTGACAATATGTCGGCATAGCAACCACACCTCAAAACCGCGAACAGTCGAGTATGTTACTTACAATTGAATAAGAATACGTGCCACGCTCAATTCTTCAATACCGAATCCTGTCGCATCATATCCGCGAGATGCGCACAAAGAACGCTGAGTGCAAGGCAAGTTTTTTCTGCCCATCCTGAAGGTTTCTGTTGTACCAATAAGCACATAGTCTGATCGCTATGCCGGAGCCGACGATGGCCCACCAAAGCAGCCCAACGGCCTTGTCTAACCGCGGCTGACGTATCATTTCCGTTTCAGTTGGCGGCATTTTATCGCTCTCTCTGTTTGGGCCACTCCGACCGAGGCCGAAGCTCTATCAAGAACGCTGCGCTGTTGCCCAGCCTTAATTCTTTCTTGATCGTAAAGAAAGGCCTTATCCCGCTCAAGGTCGGCCCGAGAAAATCGAAGTCGGCGTGCGAGACAGCGAGCCAAAATCTGGCTGGTCGGCCCGCGGTGAGCCAGGCCCAATAGAGCTGCTGAGAATCAAGGCCCAGGTTCTGGAGCCAAATCGCATTTTTCTTGAGCTTCGGTCCCGCGTAGAGCAGGAACGCCGGGCTAGCATAGACAGAGACGGCAATGGGTGCATCGCCATAGTCTCCGTGCTTGACCTCGTGAAGAACCTGGCGCATCTCCTGTCTGACGATTAGCTTCGTGCCGCCGGCGGCAAGTCCACAGAAGGCCCCGACTATCATACCCACGCCTAAAACCCTCACCAGTTTGTGGCCGAAAGAACTTTTCAACACGCGATATGCGGCATCAAGGCCAGATGCGAGGAACAGCAGCGCAAAAGGCGCCCAGTAGATAGTGAGCCTGCCCCCGACCAATGGATAGATGCGCAGCGACGCGGCGGCCACGGCGGAGAGAAGCGTTACCGTTGCGAGCATCACCACCGGCCAGCGCTCGGACTTGGCGAGGGACCAGGCGCCCCAAATGCATACGCCGAGGATGAGGGGCGCAACGGGCTTGAGGTCCACCGCCGACCCAAAGATGTTCACGAGCTTATCGAAGAGCCAGGTCGCGTATGGCGGCTGCGGAAACCCATCTGCCCAGAACTTCACCATGGCCCCGTATCCAACCGATTTCTGAACGGCTGCTGCGTAAACGGAACTGGAGGCGACTGCCATCGAGCACAGAAAAACGATGAGGGCACCGCGCTTTGGTCCGCGGCGCTCTTTGAGCGCGAAGCTCAGAGCCACGGCAGCGAGGCCTGATAGGACGAACACCGACGTGTATGACACCCACACCAGCGCAGGCAGCAAGGCGGCGAGAGCGTATCTTGTCCGCACCGAGAAGCGTTCCCAGCCGACAGCTGTGATAAGTATCAGAACTGCACAGAGCTCGTCGGACGCGTATTGCTTGAAACTGGTGGCCCACTGGACCTGAGACAGGCCGAATGCAGCTATTGCCACTGCACACAGGGCAGAGAATCGCGATGAGAGCTCCAGCAGAAGTCGTGCCATTAGCACTAACGCGATAGACCCACAGACGAGGGGGAATAACCTCAGCGAGTATTCCAGGTGCCCCCAAGAGACGGACATGAACCTGCTGATGAAAAGGAACAGGGGTGGCGCAACCTGCATGCAGTCGAGGCGCTCGAGAAGCTGCCCATAGGAACGCTCAACTATGTTGAGCCCCAGCATTGCCTCGTCAATCCACAAACTTTTGCCGTGCAAGTAGATCGCGAGCCGAAGGGCGATGCCAAGCATTACTATCGTAATCACAAGCCAGCGGGTTGCTCGATCGGATCGCCCAGTCACGTCACCGTCCGCACAGCTATCGATAGCATGTCTTGCTTGCTCCAAACGCTCATGTTAATGACAACCCCATTGACCAGAAGGTCGCGACACGAATATACTGCCGATACTAATCTACCGAAAGGAGCAGAACAATGGATCGTTTTCACGCGATAAGCCCGCTCGATTTCCGATATTACGGTGGCGAAAAATCGATTTTCTCGAAGTTACTACCATTTGTCTCTGAAAGCGCCTCGATAAAGTTCCAGTGCCGGGTCGAGGCAGCGCTGGTCGAGACGTTTGCCGACCTGGGCCTCTGCTCGCGAGGCGTTGCAGATGATGTAACTCGTGCATCGCGAGAGGTTACGGCCTCCGAGGTTTACGAGCTCGACGAGGTTCTCCACCACACGTCAAGGGCGCTTGTGGAGGCGATCAGGGAGAAGGTCTCTGCCGAGGCTGGGCGGTTCGTGCACCTGTTTGCGACGTCATTTGACATCCTCGACACGGCCAACGCGCTGCGCTATCAGGAGCTAGCACGAGAGGTCCTCATCCCCGACCTCGCCTCGCTCATCTCGACGCTTTCGCGCCTCGCACGGGAGCACGCCGAGACAGTGCAGATCGGCAGGACGCACGGCATGCACGCCGAGCCGATCACGTTTGGGCTTTTTCTTGCTGTCTATGTCAGTCGGTTGGGTGGCCGTGTCATGGCAATCGAGGATGCCAGGCAGAACCTCAGGGGGAAGCTATCCGGAGCGGTCGGCGCCCACAACGCTCTTGCGCTCAGGTTCCCGAAATCCGCACACCTTGTCGAGCGGCTTTTTCTCGCCAGGCTTGGCCTTTTGCCATCAGAGACGTTCACATCGACCCAGATAGTTGAGCCCGAGTTCGTCACCGATTTCGCCCATTCTCTCGCCAGCTGTTTTTCCGTCTTGGCCAACCTGGCCGACGACATGCGCCACCTGCATCGCACCGAGATAGGTGAGGTGATCGAGCCACGGGGGAAGAGCGGCATCGGCTCATCCACAATGCCTCACAAGACGAACCCAAAGAGCTTCGAGAATATAAAAAGCCTATACAAGGCCTTCATGCCCAGAATGATCACACAATACCTCGACCAAACCTCCGAACACCAACGCGACCTCACCAACTCCGCGTCGGGGCGGTTCACGGTGGAGCTCGCCGCCGCGTTCGACTACGCCGTGCTGCGAATGCGAGACACGTTGAATACCCTCGTCGTTGACGATGCCAAGATGACGGCAAACCTCGAGGCGAGCAAAGCGTTCATAACTGCCGAGCCGCTTTACATTGTGCTGTCGCTCGCGGGCGTCCCAGATGCGTACCAGAAGGCGAAAGACCTTGCGTCAGCCGCACGGGCACAGGGCAAGACCGTGATCGAGCTGGCCCGCCAAGACGACATTATCAACCGAGCGTTGAAAACGTTGAGCCCACTGAACCTCAGGATACTGGAAGACCCAGCCGGATACATCGGCGATGGCCCCGCGCGGGTGCAGGCCACCTGCGACTACTGGGACGCGAAGATGTCGGCGCTGCTGGAATACCAAAAGAAAGAGAAGCAGGCGCTGAAGAACCCACCCGCCAGCTGGCTCAAGAGGCTCGCCCAGACGATAGCTGACGCCGAGGCCGGCAAGCTCGTGCCCGAGCAATCGATCGCTCAATCCCGCCGCGAGATGATCAAGGAGTGGTAGAGGGTCCACGAAGGACACGAAGAGGCACGAAGATAACGGATGATGGCAGAGGGTAAGAGCGAGGCGCCAGAGGAAGCCCAGCCTGCTGAAGAGGACAGGCCTGCTGGCTACTACGAGCCATGGGAGAACGACGCCCGGCCGGGCATGGACGTATGCAAGAAGTGCCATTCTGAGAAGGTAGCCGGGCGTAGGAAGGCGCCGCTGTATGGTTGGGGCCAAGAGGGCTGTCCGCTAAAAGAGCCTCTCTGCTGGGAGCACTGGAATCCCAGCGACCAGCAGAAATCTGAATACAAAGCGTTCGTCGAGGCGCACAAGTCTAGCCTGCAAGGCGCCAACCTTGAAGGGGCCAACCTCATGGGAGCCCATCTTGAAGGGGCCATCCTCATGGGAGCCCATCTTAAAGGGGCCACCCTCATGGGGGCCCATCTTAAAGGGGCCACCCTAAGCCGTGCCCATCTTAAAGGGGCCGACCTAAGCCGTGCCCATCTTAAAGGGGCCGACCTCCAATGGGCCCATCTTGAAGAGGCCAATCTCTGGGACGCCCATCTTGAAGGGGCCAACCTCCGGCGTG